>JAGWWC010000024.1 GCA_018970545.1 Betaproteobacteria bacterium
CCTTCATGAATCTGGAGATCGCCATTACGGGCAGCCCCGATTTGATGACGGAGATGCGCTTTGAGGCCAATCCCGTCACGGTTCGGCTGAATCCGACTGCGAAAATTCACGCCGATGGCGCCTATGCAGTCGAGTTGAGTAAGGGCGATCAATTTATCAATGGAAATTTTGAAAAGACGGGCGTGACCTATCAGGGATCGAGTGCCTTGGTCAATGGGTGGACGGCCTCTCTCACAGCGACTGCCGGCGCCAATACCACGGTGACCGCAGCGACCAATACGGTTGATTTTTCAACGCAAACACGCTTTGATGCGGGCCGATCACTCTTGCTGAAGTCATCCGGTGTCTCGGCAACGGCAACGGCCGGCGCGGCAAGCGTGGCGGGGCCAGTACTGCTCTCCAATGATCCCGTTCAGCTTTTCGCATCCAACACAACAACTGGCCGCATTGCGGATACCGTGAGCTTTCGCTGGGCTGCGACCAGCACGGAACTGGCGAAGGTCACCGTATCGCTGGTCAATGTGGACACCAATGAATCGACAGTCTTGCTGTCATCGACTGCTGGCGCACCCTCGTCGACACCGACATGGGCCGCGTTGACGCACACGGTGACCAAAGATGGCCGCTATCGGCTGAAAGTGGAGTCCGCGACCGTGGATTCAGCCGTCGACGGCATCGCGAGTGCCACCACCTCGGTGTATGTCGATGATGTTCAAGTAGTCTCCGGCGCCAAGGAACTGACCGCCGCCACCCTCACGGTGGATGGCACGGCAGTCAAGACGGCGACAGTGGCCAACGGTGGGCTTGCTTACGACGCGGCCACGAAGACCACGCGAATTAATTTTGCGAATGCAGCCGGCAGCCCCACCAACTTTTACGATCTTTCGCTGGACCTGGTGGGCGATCCCGCTGATTTACGGACCACCAACAAGATCAATTTCCGCGTGGACCCTAAGGTCAAGCAAATTGAGATTGAGCCGGGCATTTGGGTGCCGGAGGGCATCAGTTTTCGCGAGGCACTGGGCAACACCACGGCCACCTCACGAGATGTCCTTGCCGATGCCCGGGCATTTGTTGAGTCATTAGAGCGGGCGGCCGTATCGGGCACCCTGGAGTCCGATTTCACAGGCAAAATCGCAAATCTCAATGCGGCCACGGACCAGGTCTTGAAATATCAGGTGCGTGCGGGCGTCCTGGGCGCCCAGGTGGATGCGGCCAAGGCTGCCCTGGAGATCAAGGCCACCGAGCTCGAGGCCCATCGGTCTCGGCTTTTGGATACTGATGTGGCCGAAGCATCGGCGGGCCTGGTTCGGACGCAGACTTTATTAGAGGCGGCGCGCTCGATTTTTGCGCGTCTGGAATCATCGAATTTATTTCAACGATTGATGTGAGAATGGGGCTGCCCGTCAGGATGAAGAAAAGGACACGATCATGCTTTGGGGAATAGGAGTTGTCGTTGGTCTCGGCTGCGCTTTGCTTGGGTATTCCTTGCACGGCGGAAACATTGTTGTGTTGTGGCAGCCCACTGAGGTGCTCAGTATTGTGGGCTTAGCCGTCGGCTACCTGATTGCCAGTAACACCGGCCGAAATCTGAAGGCCACCATGGCAGCGATCCCGAAGGCCTTCAAATCGCCCTCGGCCACCAAGCGTAAGTGTTTGGATCTGCTCTGCCTGCTGTTTGAGATTTTGCAAAAGATTCGCCGTGATGGCCTGATGTCGCTTGAGGCGGATATTGAAGAGCCGCATTCAAGCCCACTTTTTGAAAAATATCCCAGCATTGCTCACGATCATCACCTGACCGAGTTCATTTGTGATTACCTGCGCATGATGCTGGGCGGCTCTTTGAACATTCAGCAGGTCGAGGCCTTAATGGAGCAGGAGCTGGAGACCCACCACGCAGAGGCCCATGTTCCAGTCACGATTATTGGAAAAATGGCTGACGCCTTCCCTGCCTTCGGAATTGTGGCGGCGGTGATGGGTGTGGTGATGGTGATGGGCTCAATTGGCCTGCCGCCTGCTGAACTCGGAAAACTGATTGGTGCAGCGCTAGTGGGTACCTTTCTGGGGATTCTGATGTCCTACTCTGTGACGGGCCCGATCTCAAGCGCCTTGGAGCAAAACGAGGAAGTTGAATCAAAAACCTTTTTGGCGGTAAAGGCGGTGCTGCTGGCCAGCTTAAATGGCTTTCCGCCGCAGGCTGCTGTGGAGTTTGGCCGCAAGGTGCTCTTCTCCGACATGCGTCCGACCTTCAAAGAGCTGGACGAGGAAACCAAGGCCGTCAAGGGCAAGTAATCCCAAGCGGTAGAGAACTCTTATATCAATGAGCTGAAAGAGCAGAAGTGGCAGAGAAGAAAGAACAAGAACCAATCATCGTCAAGCGCGTCAAGAAAGTGGTTGGCGGGCATGGCGGTGGGGTCTGGAAAATCGCTTACGCGGACTTTGTGACCGCGATGATGGCGTTTTTCTTGCTCATGTGGGTGCTGGGCTCCACCACATCGGGCGATCTCGCGGGTATTTCAGCCTACTTTCAAAATCCGCTTCGGTTAACGCTGGAGGGTGGCCAAGGCTCTGGCGATCAGAATTCAATTATCAAAGGCGGTGGCCCGCAGATCTTCCGTACGATTGGTGTGGAGTCCAATGCGGATGCCGATACCGCCCAGCGCCGTATCAGTGACTCGCGGGTTGAAGAAGACGAGCGACTGAGGCTCAATACGCTCGCCATGCAGGAGGCAAAAGGCCAGATTCAGGAAAAAATGCAGTCCGACCCTGAGCTTGCCAAGACCCGCAATCAGGTCTTCATGGACATCTCTGCCGAAGGCATGCGGATTCAAATTGTGGACGAGAAAAACCGTGCAATGTTTACGGTGGGTGGAGCAGAAATGGCCCCTTACGCGGTCAATCTGCTTCGCTTAATCGGCAGTGTTCTAAAAGATATGCCCAATCTGGTCCGCATTGAGGGCCACACCGATGGCTTGAAGTACGGCAACGGACCCGCTGGCTATACCAACTGGGAGCTCTCCACGGAGCGTGCCAATGCCGCACGTCGTGAAATGGTGCGTGGTGGCCTGCAAGAGGGCAATGTTTCTCAGGTCGTGGGCTTTGCCGACACGATTCGCTTAAACCCGAGCAATCCCAACGATCCATTGAATCGACGCATCTCGATAACAGTGCAAAACAAAACTGCGGGTGGTCTGCCGTCTGCAAAGCCCGCGGGACCATCTCCTGCACCAGCGGCCCTCGAAAAAGGCCAGGCCCCAATGAAGTCGGCTCCCGCTGCCGCAGCGCGTCCGCCAGTGGCCGGCCAGCCGGCCGCCGCGGCGCCCGCACAAGCAGGGGCGACACCCGCATCTTCAGATCAGAGTGGCCGCACGCCTGTGCTCGTGCTGCCGCCACGGCCTCAACTCGGACCGGCTGCAGCCGGGGCGCCACCGAAAAAATAAGACTGGGCCATGATCAAGTATTTGTCATCTCATCTCTACTTGCGATCACTGCATGTCGGTGTGGCCTGCGTGTGGGCGGTTAGTTCAGCGGCGTTTTCCGCGCAGCCTGCAAAGCCGCCTCAGGCCGGTGCTGCGGCTGCAGCCCCAGCCGCTGCCAGCACGGCGCCTGCAGCAAAACCGGCTGCGCCCGGCGTGCCGAGCTTTGCGGATTTCACACAGTGGCATCGTCAGTACCTGGTCGAGCGTGGCAAGGCAGTCAAGGGCGCTGCCTGCATTCGCAGCAGCAGCTGCATCAGTGATGAGAGTGATTACTTTCGCCACATTGAGGCAGCACACAATATTCGCAAAGCCATCGAGGGCTGGGCAAAAAGTGGCAATCACGATGCGGCGTATTACGCCGGGCTGATGTCGTTTGAGGAAGCGAAGCGCTTTGACGAAGAATTTCGCATCTATGCCGGCCATAAAGATGAGCGCTACCTAGAGGCCGGCCGAAAATTTCTCGAGGCATCCGACCGCGAAAGGCGCAAGGCCAAGGAATTGCTTCACCCCGCTGCCTACGCCCATCGTGCAGACTCCTGCATGCTCATGGGCGATATTCTTGAATACGAAAAGATGGGCAATCTTGAATCCAAGGCGCTTGTCTTTTATTACTGCGCCTCCCGCGAGTACTACATCGCGGGCCATCGGGATCAGGCCGTTCGGGCGTATACCGCCATGCTGCGCAATGGCCACCCGCAAAGCCCGATGATTATCGAGATGCATGCCCGACTATTTTCGCAACAGCCAACCAATTTATGGCGACCCATTAGCAGTCCCGCTGGCGCATCGTCGGCAGCTGCCGGCAAGCCAGCCCAATAACGAAAGGAACCCAAATGGCTGCGATTCTTGAGAAGCTCGCAATGATTCTGAAAAAGACCATGTTGTTTCTGGTCTTTCCGCTAGGCCTGGTGGTGTTTTTGTTTTTTCTCGGCGAACAGTTTGAGGTCAGCCGCCTTGGCGCGGTCGCAGAGTGTGAAGACACCACAAACAAATCGGTCTGCCTTCGTACCAAGGGCTACTTGGCCAGTGCACCGTATTACCCTGATCTCGGCCGTCGTTATCTCGGCGCATTCGCGCGAACCGTAGGCGGTGATCTTGGCGCAAGCTACAAAGAGCCCGAGCCTGCTGCGCCTGTGGCTGCCGCAGAAGGAACCGCAGCTGCACAGGCTCCGGCAGCGGGTGCGCCCACAGCAGCACCGACAGCGGTGGCGCAAAATGCGGCCGCACCGGCTGCCGCCCCTCCGGCGCCGCCCTTGCCGCCGCCTGCTGCGATCGCACCGCCAGTCATTCCGAAAAAATAACGCTCGATGAAGCGATACGCCCGACTGCTGTTGCTGCTGCCGTTGTTTTCGGCGTTGGTGGCGTGCTCGGACTATCAGACCGCGCGACGCGCCTATGAGGTCGGTCGTTTCACGGAGGCCCTCGAGATCCTTGAGCGCTTGGCGCGAGAGGGCAACTCGCGGGCCCAGTACGAGGTGGCTTTGATGCATCTGCAAGGCATCGGCACCGCAGTCAATCCGACACTGGGCGGCCAATGGATGTTGGCCGCTGCCAACAGCGGCAATGCAACGGCCATGGTGGAGATCGGCGGCCGTTTTGAAAACGGTGTCAATGCCGAGAAAAATACCATTCTGGCCTTTACTTGGTATCGACGTGCCGCGCTGACAGGTGATCCGATTGGCCGCTATAAATATGCGCTGATGTACGAGTCAGGCGAGGGCATCCCTCAGGATCTTCCTCGGGCCTATGCCTGGTATCGGCTTGCCGACAGCACCGCAGGAAAAATCGCTGCCCAGCGGGTCTGGCAGAAAATGACGCCAGCCGATCGCGAGCAGGCCGATCGCGTTTACGATCTTTTGAAAAAGAATCCCGAAGCCTGAGCTAAACTTCCGGCATGGCGGAAGAAGAGTTCCAGGAAGATAAAACCCTAGAACCTACCGAGCGGCGATTACAAAAGGCCCGCGAGGAAGGACAGTTCGCCCAGTCCCGAGACCTCACCACACTGGGATTGCTACTCGTATTCATGCTGTTTGCGTTTTCTGCCGGGCCGGTGCTGGTGCGGCAGATGGTGATGATGGTGCGCGACGGACTCACCTTCTCAGATCCAGATCGATGGGCCGACACAGTCATGGCATGGCTCTCGGGATCGGTCTTAAGTTTTGTTGGCCTGCTGGCGCTGCTGTTGGTGCCGGTGTTGCTGGTGGCAATATTTGCGCCCCTCAGCCTGTCGGGCCTACGCCCGGTCTTCGCATTTAAGTTCCAAGGCAATCGATTAAATCCGATTGCGGGCATCGGCCGGATTCTTTCCTTGCCGACCGCAGTGGAGCTAGTGAAAACCATCTTAAAAGCATTTCTGGTCTTGGGCGTTGGCATGGCATATCTGATCGCGCTGCTGGGCAATGTCTCCACGCTGGTAAATCAGGATTTCAATCTGGCGGTAGTAAATACAAGCCAGCTGATTTTTAATGGTGCTTTGCTGCTGTTGATTCCCCTGATCTTGATTGCGGTGGGCGATGCGGTGTTTCAGCGCTTTAATTTCATGCGTCAGATGCGCATGAGCCGCGAAGAAGTCAAGCAAGAGATGAAAGAGATGGAAGGCTCGCCCGAGATTCGGGCCAAGCTGCGGCAGCGGCAGCGGCAGATCGCCCAAAGCCGCATGATGTCGGCCATTGAACGGGCCGATGTGGTGGTCGCCAACCCGGACCACTATTCGATTGCCTTGCGTTACGACCAGGCGACGATGTTGGCGCCAGTGGTTGTCGCCAAGGGGCTGGATGCCCTTGCCTTGCGAATTCAGGATGTGGCCAAGGAGCATCAGGTGCCAATTGCTCGAATACCGCCGCTGGCGCGCCTGATGTATTCACGCTTAGAAATTGGAGACCCGGTGCCGGAGCAGCTCTTTGAGGCGGTGGCCAAGGTCCTGGCCTGGGCCTACGAATTAAAGCGCGGCACCAAGGATGAGGCTGACTTGCCCGAGATCGGCACACTTCCACAGTTCGAGACGGCGGCGTGATTCGCCTGGGCCCACTCTCTAAAGCGCTTCTTTCTCAAACTCTTGCGATGGCCTTTGTGCTGAGCGCATTGGCATTGGGCATCTTTGGCGACCCGCCGCGGCTGTGGCTTGCTGTGATCGCACAGGCTTGCGGAGCAGCCTTGATTGGACATTGGTTGAAGTCAGATCGCTGGTGGCTTTGGATTCATGGGGTGTTTCCGATTGCGGTTGCTGCAGCCAATAGCCTGCAGATTCATAGTGGCTGGTACTTGGCCGCGTTGTTACTTTTCGTTTTGGTGTTTGGGCCCACCGTGCGAAGCCGGGTGCCTTTGTTTTTATCCAGCGAGCCCACTATTGAAGCGGTCTCAGAGCTGCTGGCCCGCGAGGTCTTCTCCCAGCAGCCCGATGCCCGGGTATTGGATTTTGGCGCCGGCACGGGCAGCATGCCGATTGGGCTCGCCAAAAGACATCCGCATCAATTTTTCGATGGTGTCGAGGCAGCGTGGCTGCCGTTTCTTCGGGCACGCCTGAAAGCAGCGGGGCTTGCCAACGTCCGATTGATTCGGGGCAATTTCTGGGATCTGGATTTATCGCCTTATGCGGCGGTATACGCATTTCTATCTACGGAGCCCATGCCGAAGCTGTGGCAGAAGGCCTGTCAGGAAATGCGGCCCGGAACGCTGCTGATCTCCAACAGCTTCCGTGTGCCGGGCATCGAGCCCAGTCAGGTGCTCAAGGTCGATGACGAGCGCGAAACGGAGCTTTTGATCTACCGCGTCAAGGACACTTAATCGTGGTGGGCGGTGAGCCAGGCCTCGAGAATGGCTTTTAAGTGGGGGTCCTTCCAGACCCGCTGGGCATTTTCGGCTTGGCGGTCGGTGATTTCAATTAACCGCAGTCGTTTGACAAGGTTCATGTGTCCGGCCGTGTTGGGGAAAAATGAGTCGGGTGGCGTGAGCGGCCCGATGGGGACCAGGCAGAGGATCCAGAGATCGCGCAGGTGATCTTCATAGATCTGGCCGGTTTTTTTCAACTGCAAGGCCCGATGCACCATGGCCCGTAGTAGCTTGAGCGGATCTGCGATGCCGTAGTTGCAGATATTGACCAGCTCAGCACCAACGATCTTTTTTAGGTCTTTGCCTTCAGAGAAATCAAAGCCGAATTCGCCAAAGTCAAAGACGTAATTGGTGGCGATCTCAGCAATTTGTTTGGATTTGTCACCGTGGGCTTTTTTCAGCGCTTCCCGCAGGCCTTTTTCAAACTGGTTACGGACTTCGTAGACCATGTCATTTTGGGCCGCCATAGGATCGGCTTTTTTCTTTTTGCTGCCAAAGAGAAATTGAAAAAGTGCTTTAAACATCGGATCTCTCGAGAATCGAAATGGGCGAACAGTGGAGAAGGCTACAGAGCGGTCTCATCCGGCGTATCGGCCTTGATCATCTCTGGCACCCGAGAGATTTCGGGCAGTGCCGACGGCGGTGCCGAGGCGGCGCCCGTGGTCCAGTCAGAGCGCGCCCGCATGCTGTGGGCCTCGAAGACCGAGATCTGACTTGCCTTCCAGACCGCTTCGCAAAAGGTAAGGAAACGCTCTTTGACATCGTCTTTTCCCGCACTCACGATGTAATCCCGCTGATACAGCGATTCAAAATCTTTCGCGGCCAGCACCGGTGGGGTCAACAGAAATGGCACCGGAAATCGCTGCGCGGCCATGGAGTCGAATTTGCGTTGAAAGGGATGAATCTTATTGGGGGTGATCAAAAGCCGTGGCGAACGCGGCCGATCCAAGGCGGGCTTCAGATCCCCCAGCAGCGCAATCGTGGACAGCAGCTCCAGCTCGGATAACGAGGTGGGGATGATCCAGAGATCAAAGATTTCAAGCAGCTCATAACCAACAGCTGGCGACCACGTGACATCGGTGATGACCACCTCGTGGACATTGGAGGCATCCCGGATATGACATCGGGCATTGAAAATACCCAGACGATTGGCGCCCTGAATCAGATGGCTGGCATGGTCATACTTCAGCCGATCCACATGAACGGCATTTTTAATCCACTGCGACGAGGTGCCCTGACGATCCAGGTCGATCAGCAGCGTGCTCATCTGCCGCTCTATCGCGAAATAGGCGGCCAGATTCGCGCTCAGTGAACTCTTTCCAACGCCCCCCTTCTGGTTGCTGACCAGAATTTTCAGTCTCGGCGTCCCGCCTGTCTTCAATCGCTCGCTCCGCCCCCGCTGGGTCTAGGGATCCCGAATTTTAGCGGCAAATGGGGATGCCCTAAAATGGAATCTCAGATAAATTTCACGAATAAAGAGGGTTGTTGTGGCCTTTCGAACCTATCCCCCCGAGCTCGACGCCAAGGTCCTAGAGCAATACAAGCTGGATTCTCGGCCTGCCGAGCGCACGGTGATTCGGGAGTTCAATTCAGGGGTCACTGCGGGCCTGATGCCGCTGAAAGACTTCTCCAAGCGGCTCGCCCTGAAATGCGTGGAGGCCGACCCCGTGGTGGGCCTAGCGTTTTCCCTGCCCGAAGGCACGGAAGTGCCAAAGGCAATCAAGGAGTCGCAGCACCTCTGGGTGGTGATCACCGCGGATCAATACAAACTGCAGTTCATCGCACCGAATGTGAAATTTGGTTCTTACGATCTGGTGACATCGGACTTTCCCATTGAGGTCGTAGCCATCCAGCGCCGCGAGAGTTTTCGCGTGCCGGCGCCTGTTGATCGCACGCTCGATTTGGTGATCTCGGGCTCTTTTAGTGCAGTCGTAGAGCCGCGGATTTTTGACATTGGCTTTCAAGGCGTTGGGCTTGAATTCAGCGCGATGGAGCGCATGCAAGTGGGCACGATCTGGTCAAACTGTTACTTCTCCCGAGGAAAGAAATCCTCGGAGAGTTTTATGCTTCAGGTGAGAAACGTCAGTGATGTCTACAACCTGGATCATTTTCGTGTGGGCTGCCAGCTACTGAAGCCCAGCCAACAGACCATCACGGACTTCGAAACCACTCGCAACAGCATTCAAAACTGCATCGTTTCGGGCCAGCCACAGCGCTGGCATTTAAGCGTCAGCTGGCTCTGATCAAGTGGTGCCATAAAGCCAAGCGTCGCGCCGGCAGGCTCCCGTCTGCGATGGCTTGTTTGATCAGGCAGCCCGGCTCGTTGTCGTGATGGCAATTCGCAAATCGACATCGCCCTGCAGGCCCCTGGGCCAGGGCCCACTCCGGAAATCCGAGGGCCAATTGGCTTTCAGAGAGATGATGCAGTCCGAAGAGCTGAAACCCCGGCGTGTCAATCAGCCATCCCTCATGGGCTGCCACCATGCGCGATGCGGTCGTGGTGTGGCGACCGGTTTGCAAGGCCCGCGAGATTTCTTGTGTCTGCGCATTCAAACCGGGCACCAGCCAGTTCAGTAGGCTGCTTTTCCCCATGCCCGACTGGCCCAGCACGACCGTGGTCTTATGCTGGAGCTGGGCGATTAATTCCATCTTATCGGGGGGCACAAAGCCGGGTGTTTTTGGTTTGGCCGCAAGCTCCAGAAGCCTCCAGTCCAATAAGCGCAAGCACTCAGAAAAAGCGCTGAGCTGCTGCCGGGCCCGCTCGGTAGATTCGGAGAGATCGATTTTATTGAGGACGACCACTCCAGAAATACCTTCGGCAACACAAGCGCAGATCATGCGAGCGAGCAGTTCATCGGAAAAGAGTGGATCCCCCGAGATCACGATCATGGCCTGATCAATATTGGCTGCCAACGCCTTTGTGCGGTGAGCCTCGCTACGGTACAGGGCGTTTTTTCTGGGCAGCTGTCCGGTAATGACCGCTGGCGTGAGGGTCGTATCGATATCGACCCAGTCATTGGTCATGGGTTCCTGGTCTCGGCCCTTATAAACGCATAAGTGATGCTGGCCTTGATGATCGATCACCCAGGCCTGTCGGCCATGATGGCTTAAGAGTCTTGCCTGCATGTGGCGTAGCAAGTCAGCGAAGGCGGGCGAGCAACCATAGGCCGGATCTTAGCCTGTGCGATCATTGCAGGCTATGTCAACAACAAATGAACTCAATCTGGTGTGGGTCGACATGGAGATGAGCGGCCTGAATCCCGAGGTCGATCGGATCCTGGAGGTCGCCATGGTCATCACCGACCCCCAGCTCACTGTTCTGGCGATTGCGCCAGTGGTGGTCCTGCATCAGCCTGACAGTGTTCTGGATGGCATGGATGCCTGGAATCAAAGCACCCACGGGAAATCGGGCCTCATTGATAAAGTGCGGGCCTCGACAACATCAGAGCCGCAGGCTAGTGCGCTGCTGCTCGACTTCATTCGGGGCTACGTGCCGGCAGGAAAGTCGCCCATGTGTGGCAATACAGTGCATCAGGATCGGCGTTTTATGCAGCGCTACATGCCGCAGCTGGAATCGTTTTTTCATTACCGCAATATTGATGTCAGCACGATCAAGGAGCTCTGCCGTCGCTGGAATCCATCGGTGATGAAAGGCTTTGAGAAGCAGGGCGCCCATACGGCCTTGGCCGATATTCAGGAATCGATCGACGAGTTACGCTTTTATCGCCAAAACTGGATTGAGAAACCGGCGTCGTAAGAGCAGTCCTAGGCCGATGCAAGCCACCAAAAGCCCGAGAAAGTTTCCCATCCAAAACCCCTCGGGGGCCGAGGGGCCCGGCGTGAAAAGCGTATGAGCAAACCACCAGCCGCCACCGACGCCAAAGCCCCAGAGGCTGATGCCGTAGACCAACATCGGCGTAAACGTGATTCTCCAGGCGCGCAGCGAGGAATACAGTAGACACTGCAGCGCATCAAGCATGTGGCAGACCGCCGCATACACAATCAATAGCCGCGCAAACTGCTGCACCAATGGATCTTCTGCATACAGCTGCGCAAGAGAATCCTGCAGCGTGAAGAGCACCACCACCACGACGGCAGCGATTCCCATGACCAGCCGCATTCCTGCCCAGATCCAGGCCCTCGCTTTGGTTTCATCACCGGCACCGATGGACTGAGCTGCAAGAATGCTGGTGGCGTTCGATAAGGCTAGGGGCATCATGAAAATCAGTGTGGCAAGATTCGCAGCAACTTGATGGCTGGCGCTTGCGATTGTGCCAAAGCGCCCAATCAGCAGGGCCATTAACGTAAACGATGTGACTTCGATGAGATAGCCTGCTCCGATCGGAAATCCAATACGCAGTAACTCAGAAATTTTTCCAAAGACGGGCTGCCGCAATCGGACGTGAAAGTCACGGTAGCGGCGGTCGATCAGCAGCACCATCAGCGCCACCACCAGGGAGATCCAGGACAGCAGGGCAGTTGACACGGCGCAGCCCACTGCGCCCATGGGATCGATGAGTCCGTCGATGCCATCCATGAACACAAGATTTAAGGGCCATTTCACGGTCAGCATCACAAGGTTAATGGTCATGGTGACTGCCGGCCGCGAGGTCGCGCTATTCAGTGTGAAGAACACGCTGTACAGCAGCGTTGAGGGCATCGCCAAGGCGATGATCTGCAGATACTGGCTCAGTGGTGTGTGAAGACTGGGATCTGGTTGGGTGAGTCCCAGCCAGGGATCGCTCCACCAGAGGAGCGGAATGCCGATGGCCGCCAGAATGAGTGCCACCCAGGCCGCCTGACCAACATCATCACCAATCTCGGAAAGACGGCCTGCGCCAAAATGCCCCGCCGCAATGGGCGTCAGCCCCATCAGCACGCCGCGAAACGCGACGAAAACACTGATGTAAATCGCTGCACCCAGCCCAATGACGGCAAGATCTTCGGCAGAACGTTGGCCAGCCATGACGGTGTCGATGACGCCGTTACCCAGCACTGCGATTTGGCCCACCAAGATGGGCCAGCCCAGCGCAAAAACGTCACGCGCACGGGTCATGGAGCGCGTTCGAGCAGCAGAATGCGCTGACGTCCTGGTCGATCTTCAGCGCTACTTTGCCAGACGATCCTCCACTGCAGCGTTGACGAAGCGATATCGGATTCTTGCACCACCTCTCCAGCAACGCCCAACTTCCAGAGACACTGCGGATCAGACGACAATGGCAGTCTGCTGATGGCCACTGCCATCGCATTGACGGCGTGTGATCGCTCGGATAGCCTGACACATGCCGCCCTTGATTCAATGGCGGGCTTTGCAGCAGCAGCTTGTTGCCAGCCACGTTCGAGAGATTCCGCCAACACACGCTGGCCTTGGATGCGATCAATCGCAGGAAGCCAAAGCGTGGTCAGCAGGCTCCACAGCAGTAGCACACCGCCACTGCTGAGTGCTACCGGCCGCCATAGTCGGGCCTCGGCCCGTTGAATTCGCCACAGCACAAGCGCTATCCATGCCACCGTGGCGAGCAATCCGATGGCAATTTCGTAAAAGTTCGCAGTGCCGGCGATGCCGGGTGCCCGCAGCGGAACCTTGGCGGCCAAAGTCGCCGGAAAGCCAAAATTCAACGCGGTCCAGTAGAACCAGACAAAACTTCCCGCAGCGGTAAATAAGGCCACTGCAAACCAGTCCACGAGATTGACGATCGGCCGCGGCAGGGAGAGTAGGCCGAATGCGGCAATCATGGCCAGCGGAATCATGGGTGCGAAATGATGAACCTCCCAGTGCGAGGGCCCCAACAGGCCAAGCAAGATAGACACAGTCGCAAGAATCAGTGGCACGGACCAGTGGGGTGCGCGCGATAGGCGGATGTGTCGAACGGACAGCAGGCCGAAAATTGCAATCGGCCACATCGGCCACCAACGCCATAAGGATTCGCGCAGCCAGGGCTCGATGCTGCCCACGATGGTGTGCTCGGCAATCGATTGATCCATGAGCCACCAGCCCGAAATACCCCCGAGCCACCACTGACTGATTCTCGAAAACGGCAGCATGAAACACGCCATCAGCGTCCACAGTGCCACCAGTCCCGATCCGACGAGCAGCCAGCGGAACACAAAGGCCCGCCGAATACGTTGGAATGGCTGTACCCAGAGCAATACGCAGGCCACGGCAATGATTTGGGTCAGCGCTAGGCCGATACCGTGTGTCAGCAGGCTTGCAACAACGATCAGTGCCACCTGAATTCCGGAGCGTTTTGGTGTTTCGGCGGCGGTGGCAAGCGCCCACAGCAGCAACGCCTGAAGCAGTATTTCAATGCTGGTGGTTCCCAGCTGATGCAAGGGATAGACCAGGCCGAGCGCCGCAATGGTCAGCAGCAGCGCGCAGTCGCCGAGTGTCTTACCAAAAGCAGACGCCTGCGGCCCAAGGCCCAGCGGATCCACGGGCTGGGCCTCGCGGCGCCGTGCGAATCGGTCAGCGGCTTTCCAGATGGCAACAAATCCAAGCGCCATCGCAAGGGCAACAGGGATTCGGGCGAGATCATCCAGTAGATGAATTGGAACTGGCGACGCAGTCATGGCCGCCCAGAAATAGGCGGGCAGCATGAAGATGCCAAGCACCGCAGTCCACAAGGGCCCCTGCTGATTCCACGCCAGATCACCCAACTGCGGCAGTAGCAGCAAAGAAAAATCACCGCGCATGAGCCCCTCGGCCGTAGTCCGCGCCAGCGCCAAGCCCAGCATGTCATCACCGCGCCAGGGGTCACGATAGAAGAGCCCGTGGCCGATATACAGCAGCACAATCAAAATCAGCAGCCAACGCGGAATGCGATTGGCCGCGCTTGCGGCCAAGCCAGGCAGTGGGGCGCCGGTGTTGGCTTCTAGAAATGAAAAGGCAGCCTTGCGGCTGCCTTTTTCAGTCTTTGTCATCAGAATCGGTCGGGGGCTTTAGGCCTTGGCCGCACCTTTGGCCGCGCTCTTACCGGTTTTGCTGCCGAATTTCTGACGGAATTTCTCGACACGGCCCGCGGTATCCACCAGCTTCTGTTTGCCAGTGTAAAACGGATGGGTCTCAGAACTCGTGTCCAGCTTGTAGAGCGGATATTCCTTGCCATCGGTCCATTTGGTGGTCTCGCGAGTCTGGACCGTGGAGCGGGTAATGAATTTAAAGTCGTTGGATAAGTCCACGAACACGACTTCGCGGTAATCGGGATGAATGCCTTGTTTCATGTGTTGTCCTTAAGGGAGTGGGGTCGCCGGCACCGCTTGATCAGTGGGCGCTACGTGCCTAAGTCCTTGAAGTATATAGAAAAATTGGGCGCCTCGCAAACCCTAGCCGCCGCGCTTCATCATCTCGAAAAACTCACCATTGTTCTTGGTCTGGCGAATCTTATCGAGCAGAAACTCCATGGCCTGAAGCTCATCCATATCGTGCAGCAGCTTGCGCAGAATCCAGATCTTTTGCAGCACATCGGGCTTGATGAGCAGCTCCTCGCGGCGGGTGCCCGAGGGATTGATGTTGATGGCCGGATAGACCCGCTTTTCTGCCAGGCGTCGGGCCAGGTGGACTTCCATATTGCCGGTGCCTTTGAATTCTTCGTAGATCACCTCATCCATCCGCGAGCCGGTATCAATCAACGCAGTGGCGATGATGGTGAGCGATCCGCCCTCTTCGATGTTTCGGGCGGCGCCAAAGAAACGTTTCGGCCGATGCAGCGCATTGGCATCCACACCGCCGGTCAGCACCTTGCCAGAGGTCGGCACCACGGTGTTGTATGCACGTGCTAAGCGGGTGATGGAGTCGAGAAGGATCACCACATCTTTTTTGTGTTCGACCAAGCGTTTGGCTTTTTCGATCACCATTTCTGCCACTTGGACATGGCGCGTGGCGGGCTCATCAAAGGTCGATGCGACCACTTCACCGCGCACACTGCGCTGCATCTCGGTGACTTCTTCCGGCCGCTCATCAATGAGCAGCACGATCAGCGTGACTTCAGGGTAGTTGGTGGTGATGGCGTGGGCGATGTGCTGCATCATCACGGTCTTACCGCTTTTTGGTGAGGCCACCAGCAGTCCGCGCTGGCCTTTACCAATCGGCGCGATCATGTCAATGACTCGGCCGGTGATGTTCTCTTCACCTTTCATTTCCCGCTCCAGCACGATGGGCTCATCGGGAAACAGCGGTGTCAGGTTTTCAAAAAGAATTTTGTTTTTCGAGGCCTCGGGTGGCTGGCCATTGATCTTGTCCACCTTCACCAGCGCGAAGTAGCGCTCACCTTCTTTGGGGGTGCGGACTTCGCCCTCCACTGAGTCGCCCGTGTGCAGATTAAAGCGGCGAATCTGCGAGGGGGAGAGGTAGATGTCATCGGTGCTGGCGAGGTAACTGGATTCTGGGGATCGCAGGAATCCAAATCCATCAGGCAGGACCTCCAGCACACCATCGCCGAAAATCTGTTCGCCCAGCTTGGCTTTTTTCTTCAGCACCGCAAACATCAATTCCTGCTTGCGTAGCCGGCTGGCGTTGTCGATCTCAAGGCTCATCGCCAGATCAACGAGTTGTGTCACATGAAGGGCTTTTAGTTCGGAGAGGTGCATAAGCGTTTAGCGGAGTATCGCCGTGGAGACGGCCGGGGTTAAAAAACGTGAATGAAAAATGTGGGAGTCGTGCTCAGAGCGCCCGCCCTGAGGCCCCAAGACGGGGCACAGAATTCAGGCCGCGAGAGGCTGCGGCCTGAAGCGAATTCATAAGCTGCTATCGATCCATGCGGTGAGTTGCGATTTTGCTGCCGCCCCAACTTTTTGGGAGACCACAGCACCATTTTTAAAAAGAATCAGTGTGGGAATGCCGCGAATCGAGTGCTTGGCCGGCACATCGGCGTTTTCATCGACATTGAGTTTGGCGACCTTCAGGCGGCCACCATATTCCTTGGCAATCTCTTCGACAATCGGTCCGATCATTTTGCAAGGGCCGCACCACTCGGCCCAGAAGTCCACCAGCACGGGCAGATCTGATTTCAGGACATCGGCCTCAAACGAGGCATCGCTTACAGCGAGTACATGTTGGCTCATAGTGGGGTAGCTAGGGGCTTTATTGTTTTTGGGCAGGCGGGGCGGCGCTTTGCCGCATCGATCATTCTGTGAGCCTGCTGGGCTATCTACTAGGGTTATTTCTCAGGGGACAATAGCATAAATTCCTCCCATGCCTAAAGTTTTCGCTCTGCCAAGCACTGCGCTGATGTCGCAGGCCGTATCCCAGGCCATGGGCCAGGCGCAGGGCGGTCTCCCTCCGGCGCTGATTACGGACTCGCCGGCAGCCGCTGCCGCGCTGAAGTCGGCGTTTTCGGCGATTCAGTGGCCGGGCCGCGAGCAGGGCAGGCCACTGCCCTGGTGCGGCAGCCTTGAGCAGGCCGCGCAGCAGGCCGTTTTTCAGATTGCATCCCATGGCGGCGTAAATGATGTGTCACTGCCGCGCGCGCTCTGCGCACGGCGTGTGGAATTGGCGCAACATCTACTCGACCACTCCACCCTCAAACACGCACTGGCGGGCTCAGCCCGGGCGGCATTGTTATTAGCCGGCCAGTGGGTCGACATCTTTGAGGGCTGGGATTGGCTTCATGCGGCCGATCGTGGGCTGCCCGCAACATTGGCAAACGCCTCATCGATTGCTGGCGATCTGCGCGTGTTGGCAGAACTGCACCAGGCCACGTCGATTGCGGAGGATCAAGCCCCATGGATTGCCCAGGGCCTGAAACGCTATCCGCGTCCATCATCGTTATGTACCGACGCGGTCTGGTTTTGTCTCGGTCGATCCCCGTCGCAGCGTGAACTCGCGATGGCCGAGACTTTGTTTGGTCTGCAAGACTCGCAGATCACAGTCTTTACTTTTCAGTCAATTGATCCGCTGACCGCATCCGAGGTCTCGCCGGCTTCACATGAGCGGGAGCTACTTGCCGCCTGCAGCCTCGAGGAGACCGCATGGGCGGCTGTGCAGACCATCTTGCAGTGGCGCGCCCGGGGTTTTGATGATATCGGTGTGCTCGCACTGGATCGAAAAGCGGTCCGCAGAATGCGTGCTTTATTGCAGCGTGCAGGCGAGACCTTCAGTGATCGTTCGGGCTGGGCGCTCGATACAACAGTGGCCGCAAGTGCGATTGCGGGTCTCAATCAGCTGCTGAGCGGCCCAATCACCACACAGACTATTCTTGAGTGGGTCCATTCCCCCTTTGTTGCCGCAGGCTTGAATGTCACCTGTGGCTTCGATGCGAGAAAGCGTCAGCTGCTGGATGCCGCATTGCGCGAGGCCGGCCGAGTCAGCGAAATTAGTCTGGCTGCGCTCGCCCAAGAGGGCCTACTCACACTTCCCGCAGGGGTCTTCGAGATTGCGAGGCGGCGCGGCCGCCAGCCCCTGACGCACTGGGCAGATCAGCTGTTGCAGGCCGCAGAAGCGCTGGGCCTCGATGCCGCGTTGGCATCGGACACCGCAGGAGAGGCCGTGTTGGCGGCATTGCAAATTCTGCAGCAGCAGTCGACGGCAGATTCAGTGGCGATATCTTCGGCACTCTGGAATACGGTGCTGGCCGAAGAGTTAAATCGTGCGCGATTCGTCGAGCCCGCCGAACAGGCAAAAGTCCGTGTGGTTTCCGCCTCGTCTTTGCTGTGGCAAAGGCCGCAGGCCCTGCTGGTCGTGGGCGCAGATGCAAAGCGGCTCCCCCAGCGTGAGATGCCGCGATTTTTTGAGCCGTCGCAGCTTGCCGAGATGGGGCTTGCGCTTGATCCCATTCAAGAGGAGTCCGAGGGCTTTACTGCGTTTACTGCGCTGTGGCGATCGGAACTTCCAATCACCATGATCGCGACCAGCGATGAGCCAGACAGTGCGGCACAGTTCTCCCCCTGGGTGGAGCTGCAGACCTCGATGCCGACGAAAAAAGCGGCCGAAGTGATCTTGCCAATGAGGCTCGATTGCACGCTGCTGCCTGCGCTTGCAAAAGATTTTGCAGTCCAGACATCGCTGCAATGGAGTCTGGGCCTGCCGGATGCGATCTCAGTCTCTGAGTCGCAGCAGCTGGTGGACTGCCCGTATCAATATGCGTTGTCTTCGCTTCTGGCGCTCTCACAATGCGATGAGTTGGAAGAATCCGCGCAGGCCTCGGATCTGGGTTCCCTCTTGCATCATGTTTTAAAGGCTGCTCCCGCTGGATTCGACTCCGAGGCCCTGTGTGTCGACTGGCTGTATCAGCAGATTGACCAAAGCCTAGAGCAGCCCTGGCGCTGGGGTGGCCCTGGCGCCACATTAAAGCTTCCGCTTCCAAGGCCAATCTGGGCGCAGCTGCGTGCCGAGGCGTTTGCAATCGTGCCCAGACTTGCCCGATGGCTTGTAACTCAGCCGGCTGCCGATCCGACCGGCGATCCAGGCAGTGCGATTCAGACTGAATTGCCGCTGCGCGCTCAAATTCCAGACATGGGCGTAACGCTCAAAGGCCGGCTGGATCGGCTGGATGTACAGCGCGGCGTGGTGATGGATTTCAAAACCAGCGATCCCAAAGTGTTGAAAAAACGCTTAAGCCCCGATGGCAATGAGCTTCAGCTGCAGCTTTATGCATGGCTGCTGCAGGCAGGGCAGTCAGCCCAGCCAGTCACCGCTGCGCGTTTTGTGTCGATTCGGCGTGAGGCCGTTACCGAGGTCGATCTCACCCCACATGACGGCGCTTCCATCGCGCAGCTCGGCATCCAGGCTCTGGAATCGGTGCGCTCAGAACTCAAAGAGATTGCCGATGGCGGGCCGGTGCAGGCACGGGGAATTGATGCGGATGCGCAAGTCTGCCAGTACTGCACCGTGCGGGGTGTCTGCCGGCGCGATGACTATCGGCTTGATGCGGAACGCTCGGAGATCGAGACCAACGACAGTGCGGAGCAGACCGATGGCGCTTGATCCGGCAAGGGCCTTAGAACCCCAGCGCAGCGTGGTCGTGGAGGCCTGCGCAGGAAGCGGCAAGACCTGGCTTTTGTCTTCGCGAATCACCCGCGCTCTTCTTGAGGGCGTGGCCCCACGATCGATTCTTGCGCTGACGTTCACGAATAAAGCCGCCGCAGAAATGCGGCATCGGGTGATTGAGCAGCTGCGTGATTTGTCAGCCAGCGATGCGCAACGACAACGCGAGATGCTTTCCAACTGGGGCCTGACCGGCCAGACCCTTGAGGCGGCGCTTGCGGCAGCCCCCAAAGCTTTGCAGCGGTTTTTATCGGATCCCCAGCCTCCCATGATCGGAACATTTCACAGCTGGTATGCCCGTCTCATCGCGATGGCGCCGCTGCGCGCAGCCGGCATGGCCAGCCTTTCGCTGACACAGCGCGCATCCGATTTGCATCGCCAGGCGTGGGAGTTGTTTCTTGCACGCCATGCGGATCAGTTGCCGTACGCTGAGTTGATTGAGTTGATGGGACCATGGCATGTCCGCGAGGCGATGCAGTCCTGGTTGGCTGCCCGTGTGGAGTGGCAGGCCTTTGGAATCGAATCACAACGGCAGTCGAATGCGGTGGCTGCTGGAGGTCGCACGACGGCTGGCAAATCAGTGATTGCGGATGCTTTATCGGCCAATCGATTGGCGGTGGCCGCGTTTTATCAGGCCCAGCGATCGCAGGCAGCGATGTTTGCTCAGGCCTACGCACAGATTGCCGATCGGGCCGAGCTCGCTGGTTTATTTTCGCGATGGAATCCTGATGAGCTCAGCGATTTGCGTGGCCGAATGCTGACGCAACGCACCACCGAGGCAGTGCTCAGTGACCCCGACATCCCGCGCTTTCATTTAAAGGGGGGCGATGATCGCTTTGTTCGCAAGGGCAAAGACCTATTGGTCTGGGGTGCCGAAGGCCCCGCATTGAAGGCCCAGATTCAGGCCTTCGGCGCGGCACTCGGTGGGCTGATTACCGCCTGCGATGCATGTCTTACGGCAGCCCGCAATCAGGCCCTCTGGGCCTGCGCCTCAATGCTCGGCCAGTGTCTGGAAGAAGTCATGGCCAAAAGCCACGAGACCGATTTCACCGGCCTTGAAATGAAGGCATGGGAGCTGCTTGGCGGAGCGTTGGCAGCAGATTTTCATGCACGTTTTGATCGCCAGATTTCACAACTCCTTGTTGATGAGTTTCAAGATACCAATCCGGTGCAGTGGGCGATGCTACGGGGTTGGCTCTCCCAATATGAGCAAGATGACCACAGCATTGCAGCCAGCGCCCCCCGAGTCTTCATTGTGGGTGATCCCAAGCAGTCCATTTATCGATTCCGGCGCGCTGACCCAGAGGTGTTTTATGCAGCATCCCGGTGGCTTGCCCAACACTTTGGCGCAGATGTTCTCTCCACGAATACCACTTATCGATGTGGCCCTGCGGTGGTGGCGTTTTTGAATGCGGCACTTGGCAGCGCTGCGCCCGATCGATTCACCGATCATGAGACCCGCGCAACCGATGCAGCCGGTTTTGTTGCGCGTCTCGGCCTGGCATCCGATTGGGAAAGTGAGGGCAGGGCGATTGCGGCTGCCTTATTGCAGCTTCGCAAAGAGTTGCCGTCATTACAGTGGTCAGAGGTGCGGATCTTGCTTCGCGCCCGTACGCATTTTCCGAGCTATGAGCTGGCGCTCACCGAGGCGGGTATTCCTTTTGTCAGTGATCGTTCAGGCGGACTGCTGTCGTCTCCCGAAATCGAAGATCTGATTGCGCTGCTGCGTTTCCTGGCTGCGCCTTGGTCGGATCGCGACTGTGCCCAGGCATTGAAAAGCCCGATCTTTGGCCTCGCCGATTCGCAGCTGGTGGCAATTGCAAAACAGCGGGCTGCTGATGATCTGGCGAGTTTTTACGCTGGCTTACTTGCCTGCGGCCGCAAGCCCCACGCAGACCCTGCCTTGACGGCCGCTGCCCAAAGTCTGTCGCGCTGGATCGATTTATCGACGCAGCTGCCGGTCCATGATCTGCTCGATCAAATCCTGCATGATCAGAATGTTTTTGATCGGATTGCCTCTCGCACTCCCGATTTTCGTAGCCTGCAGCGGCTTGCGAATATTGAAGCGTTTGTTGGCCTTGCCCTGGAGTTGGACACA
The DNA here is from genome assembly GCA_018970545.1 of Betaproteobacteria bacterium. Classification (GTDB taxonomy): domain Bacteria; phylum Pseudomonadota; class Gammaproteobacteria; order Burkholderiales; family Burkholderiaceae_A; genus Lacustribacter. The sequence goes on from JAGWWC010000024.1 coordinate 21,386, forward strand.
GGACGGCTGCCGAGCCTGCCAAGATTTTTGCGCGAGCTACATCGTGCTGCCGCGCTCTCTGATTCGGAGTCCCCCGGCCCCGGCGTCCTACCGAATCAGCAGGCGGTGGCCCTCTCAACCTTGCATGCCGCCAAGGGCCTGGAGGCCAGGGTCGTGGTGCTGGCGGGGCTGATGGATCAGGGCCGATCGGAAAGCGGGCTGCGTTGGCTGTCGCAATGGTCGGAGAATCGCGATGCAATTCTCGGCCATGCGGGCTGGATTGCGGGCGATCCCATCAGCCCATTTGTTCGTGATGCGTTACTGGAAGAGGACCGTCGTGCCGAGGAAGAGGATTTCAATCTTCTGTATGTTGGCATCACGCGGGCCAAGCAAGTTCTTTTGTTAAGTGCCACCGGCGAGGAGCGGCCGGCTTCGAGCAGTCGCAAGCCCACCTGGTACGAAAAACTAAAGGACCATTGCGAGCAACGTGATTTTGTTCGGCTCCCTATGTCGGGACAGGCCGAGGAGAAAGGCAGTTCCGCTTCGTTCGCATCGTCTGAAGTGACATGGCGCGGAATGCGTTTTGATAAAAAGGCGAATGCGACACGCTCACCAGCACCCGAGACCCTAGCGATGCGACAGGGCAAAGCTTTGCACCGGCTTTTGGAATTCGGTCCTCATCAGGCCACTGTTGTTGCTCGCGCACTGATTGCTGAATTTGGGCTGCCGTGTGCTGCCCGCGATGAGGTGATCACTTCTGCGGCGGCCATTGGAGGGTCCGAGTTTGCGGCCCGCATTTTTAGTCCAGATGCTCTCGCGTACTCTGAATCAGAGTGGCCTGCGGTGGATTTTTCATCCGGCGCACTGATGCGCCCCGATCGCGTGGTTCGGATCCAGGAGTCGCCAGAGGAGTGGTGGATCATTGATTTCAAGTGGAATGTTCTGCCCTCCGAGCACGCAGATTACGTCCGTCAGCTTGCCGGGTATCGCGATCAATTCGCCAAGATTCGGCCTCAGGCCAAGGTCACCGCCAAGATTCTCACGGCCAAGGCACAGCTGTGGGATCTGCAGGGGGACCGCTTGGTACACTTGGCCTAAGGCGGGCCGCCCCGCATTGGGAGTCGGCATAACTGGTCAGGTCGGGAACGAAGCAGCCAAGGCTGAATTTCTCAAGTGCCGGGGGTCCGGCTCGCCCCCTTTGACGCACACTGATGAATGACTAACGCCCTGTTTTCCTCTGAAGATTTGCCGCAGCCTG
>JAGWWC010000025.1 GCA_018970545.1 Betaproteobacteria bacterium
TTTGTCGTTTCCTGATCCGCTGTTAATTCCTGCGGTGATTCTCGCAACACTGGCTACAGTAATTGCATCGCAGGCGACAATTACGGGAGCCTATTCCGCCGCAGTCCAAGCGATTCAGCTCGGGTTTTTGCCGCGCATGAGGATTGTGTATACCTCGGCCAAAGAAGCGGGCCAGATCTATGTGCCACTTATCAATGGCCTACTGCTGGTGTCAGTGCTTTTGGTAACGGCAGCGTTCGGCTCTTCGAGTGCGCTGGCCAATGCTTATGGCGTCTCGGTCACGATGACCATGTTGTGTTCAACCATATTGACTTTTTTTGTTGTCCGTATGGGCTGGCACTATGCCTTGGCTCTGACCTTGATTTCAACGGCTATCTTCTTTGTGTTAGACGCTCTACTCGTGGCCGGATGTTTGTCAAAAATTTTTCATGGTGGTTGGTTTCCTTTGACACTGGGGCTTTTCATCTTGCTGCTGATGCTTACCTGGAAGCGGGGCCGAGCGCTGCTGATTGCAAAGGTTCGCGAAGATGATCCAGAACTTAAGATTTTTATTGATCAGATTCGAGATGCCGGTCTGCCCATTGTCGAGCGGACCGCCGTATTTTTGGTGTCGGATCCGTCGACTGCACCACAGGCTTTGATGCATAACATTAAGCACAATATGGTGCTACATCGGCAGAATTTATTACTCACCGTCCACTTTGAGCAGCGGCCCTGGGTGCCGTTTCACGAGCAAATCCGGATTACACCGATTGGCGATAATTTCTCCATTGTGACTATTAACTATGGGTTTAAGGATTCTCCGGATGTGCCCAGGGCCCTGGAGTACGCGCGGGAGTGGCATGGTCTTGAGATCGAGCTTTTTTCGACGTCGTATTTTCTCAGCCGCGAAACCGTAGTGCCATCGACCGGCGGCGGTATGGCCAAGTGGCGTGAAGAAATCTTTGCTTCAATGTCGCGCAATGCAGGCAGCATCGTGGCCTATTTTAAAATTCCGACCAACCAGGTGATTGAGCTGGGTACGCGAGTGTTAATCTAGCGCCTGAGTTGTTGCCAAGAAAAAGGAGATGATCATGTTCAAACTTGTTGCTGCGCTGTTCGTCGTTTTGACAGTCTCTGGATGCGCAGGCATTCCGGACTACAAATTTTCCAAAGCAGGCGCCTCGGAAGCCGATTTTCATCGAGATAAGACTCAGTGTGATGATGAAGCGTTTTCGGCAGGCAATGTGGTGCGGCTCAAATACATTGAGGCTCGCAACGCCTGTCTCGTCAAAAAAGGTTGGAGCCAGGCCGCTCCGAAATAAGGCGTAATTAGTCGCTCACCGCATCAAGAAAGCTGCGGACCTCGCGATTAAAGATTTCTGGCTGCTCAATGTTCGATAGATGGGCGGCATTTTCAATGACGCCCATGCGAGAGGTATCAATCATGCGGTTGAGCACCATCGACTGCTCCACCGTCGTTGCTGGATCCTGCCGGCCGGTGATTACCAAAGTGGGCGCTTTAATCTTGAGCAGCAGCGTAGTCTGGGCCATATCCCGGATGGCAGCCGCACAGTTCAGGTAACCATCCAGCGGCGTTGACAAAATCATTTCTCGAACTTTTTCTATGACCGCTGGGGAGCGTTCAATAAACGGTGCCGTAAACCAGCGGCGAATGGTGCTGTCACAAAGCGCAGCAATACCCTGTGATCGGGCAATTGCAAGACGCTCATCCCACAGCGATCGGGGCGGCATCTCGCTGGCTGTATTGCAGAGCAAAAGAGAAAGCGTACGGTCTGGGTAACGGGCTCCGATTTGCTGCGCAATCATTCCGCCCATGGAAAGGCCCATGATGTGGGCCTCGTGAATTTCTAGGGCATCCATCAATTCAATCGCATCGTTTGCAAGCAGCTCAATGGAATAGGGTCCCGGGGTCACGGAGGTCTGCCCATGGCCGCGTGTGTCGTAGCGCAGGACTCGAAAGCGATCGGTGAGGGCGGAAAGGGTCGGATCCCACATGCTGAGATTCGACATAAGGCTATTGCTCATCAGTACGACTGGCCGGCCGGCAGGCCCGTCGAGCCGATAGGCTACCTGAAGCTCGCCGACTTTAATTTTTTCAGTCATGATTGTTTCGAGGATTTTTGTTTGAGTTTTTCTAAAAGAACCTTGCCGGCAACCCAGACGGCAGGCAGGCCGGGAATGATGATCATCGCCAAGGTCACCAGGCTGAAATTTGCTTTCACCCAAGGCATCTCGCCTACGAGATACCCCAGGGTGGTGAGACTCAAGACCCAGAGCACTCCGCCAACAATGTTGTACGTGACAAACTTTGTAGGATTCATTTCTGCGATACCCGCAACAAATGGCGCAAACGTACGCAAAAAAGGCAGAAATCGTGCAATCACAATGGTCATAGGCCCATAACGTTCGTAAAAAGCATGGGTCCGATCAAAGGCCTGCCGGTTAAACCATCTGGACTGCTCCCAAGAAAATACTCTCGGTCCGACACGACGGCCAATCGCATAATTTAGTGCATCGCCGGTAATGGCGGCTGTGGTAAGCAGCACCCAGAGCACTTCCAGCTGCATGCCGCCGACTGCCGCCACCGCACCAGCGACAAATAAAAGTGAATCCCCTGGCAGAAACGGCATGATGACCAAACCGGTTTCAACAAAAATAATGATGAACAAGAGCGCATAGATCCAGACACCCCACTCGGCAGCAAAGGCCGGCAAGTATCGGTCGAGATGGAGAAACGCGTCAATGAAACTAAAGTCGGTCACGAGGTGATGGGTTTGGATTTAATGAACGGGCGTCAATAACTGGCCGGTGGAGAAAAAAGACTGCAGGTTTTCGAGAACTAGGGTCTCCATCGCTGCACGGGTCTCGTGTGTTCCGCTTCCGATGTGGGGTGCTAAGACCACATTGGTGAGCGTCTTAAGCCGCTCGGGCACCTGGGGTTCCTGGGCGTAGACATCGAGCCCGGCGCCGGCGATTATTTTTTCGGTCAATGCCTCAACAAGGGCTTGCTCATCAATTACCGAGCCGCGAGACACATTAAATAGAAACCCCGACGGTCCGAGAGCCGCGAGTACCGTCCGGTTCACCAGCTGTTGGCTATGCGGCCCCCCGGAGACCGCTACCATTAAAAAATCACACCAGCGGGCTAGTGACTCGGCAGACGATTCGCAGACATAGCCGCACTTGGGATCAGGCGTTCGATTGTGATAACGAATTTGCATCTGAAAGCCCTCGGCCCGCTGGGCAATCGCGCGGCCAATCTTTCCCAGCCCCAGAATGCCCAGCCGTTTTCCGCTGAAGCGGGTTGCAAGCGGAAAAGACCCCTTTGGCCATTGCCCAGCGCGCACGTAACGATCCGCGGCACTGATGGCCCGAACCGTATCGATCATGAGGCCCACACCAAGATCGGCCACGCAGTCGGTCAGTACATCTGGGGTTGAGGAGACTAATATGCCGCGTTCGCGGGCAGCCTGCAGGTCGACTTTTTCAACCCCAATGCCGCGGCAGGCAATGACTTTGAGGTTGGGCAGCTGCGTGATCAAGTCTCGCGATGCGCCGATCGGTGCAATCGTGATAAGGCCATTGAATCGATGGCCCTGAGTGCGCAAAAATTTATCGGGATCCGCCTGTTCTGCTAACAGCGTCACCGGCAGCGCCGCGCGAATGCGGGCCTCTCCGCTTGCCGATAGTCGACCGATTTGTAAGATCTCTGGACTCATGACTTTGGGATTGTTCAGGAAACAATAGTCCTAAAGCCCTGATAGTAAAGGAAAGTGTTGCGAATCCCCGGAAGGGGCGCGTCTTTACCGCAGCAATACAGTGTCTCGCGCGGGATTAAAGCGGAAGGTGGTGAGCCCTTTTAGACCATAGCGCCACGCCATGAGGTAAAGCTCCCGAAATCGGAAAAACGGAAACCCGTCCGGCAAATTAATAGTTTTTGAAATTCCCGCATCGATAAAGTGTTGAACACTGCGCATCATCGCAAGATGGCTGCGCGGCTCGATTTCATGCGCGCATACAAAAGTGGCAGGCAGCGGTGCCGATTGTCCAAACCAGGCCCGATAAAGCCGCCAGGCATGGTTTTCAGCCAAAATTTCACGGTGTTGGCCTGAGCGCTCTAGGAGTCGTCTTCGATAGCTCCAGGCAAAGGCGGGCTCAATTCCGTTGGAGACGTTATCTGCAAAAGCAATACTGACACTTCCAGCGGGTGCAATCGAGAGCAGGTGGCTGTTGCGACAGCCTGTGACTGAGATTCGTTTTTTGATTGCAGCAGGTAGCCGGCTTGCAAATGTCCCGTCCGAGAGATAGGTTTTTGCGTTAAAGAGCGGAAACGGGCCTTTTTCTTGGGCCAGTTCAGCCGATGCGATATACGCGGCATCGCGTAGCGTGCGGGCGATTTTCGTGGCCATATGGCGGCCTTCCGGCCGGTTGTACCGCAGGCCCAGCATGATAAGGGCGTCACCCAAGCCAGTGAAGCCGATGCCGATACGGCGCTTTGAGACCGCTTCAGTCTGCTGCTGGGCAAGCGGCCAGTGAGTGATGTCGAGAACGTTATCAAGCATCCGGACTTGAAGCCTTGTTGCTGCGATGAATTTTTTGAAATCGAAGGCGGCCACTCCACCGCGGTTAAAGGGGTGAACTACAAATCGCGGAAGAATCAGCGGACCAAGATCGCAACTGCCATAGGCTGGCAGCGGCTGTTCGCCGCAGGGGTTGGTCGTAGAGATCACTTCACGATCGTGAAGATTATTATCGCGGTTGATTTGATCAATAAATAAGACCCCAGGTTCGGAGACTTCATAAGCCGCAGCTAAAAGCGACTGCCAGATCACGCGCGCAGGCAGTGATTGATAGACCCATTTGCTGTCGGCTGCGCGCTGTAAGGCTCCGCGGGCAATCCAGTCAGGACCGGGGCGGGCCGAATGCACCAGTGGCCACGACGCATTGTGTTGCAGAGAATCCATAAATGCATCGCTCACGGCGACGGAGATATTGAAAGTGCTCCAGCGCCCGGGGGCGCGCTTTGCGGCGATAAACTCTAAGATATCGGGATGATCAATGCGCAGCACACCCATCTGCGCGCCGCAACGTGCCCCGGCGCTTTGTAACGCAGATGCAGAAGCATCAAAGAGATCAATAAATCTGCAGGATCCGCTTGCAACGGCGCCCGCGCTGCTTACTTCAGCACCATTTGGCCGAATTGCAGAGAAGTCATAGCCGACACCGCCCCCACAACGCATGGTCTCGGCCGATTCACGCAGTGCTTCGTAAATTCCCGGTAGCCCGTTTTTGTCGCGGCCAGAATTGCTGTCCCCAATCGGCTGTACGAAGCAGTTCATCAGTGTTGCCTTACCCGGACTGCCGGCATTGGCCATGATGCGGCCAGCGCCGATCGCGCCAAGTCTTAAATGCTCGAGAAAAATCTTTTCATACCGCTTTTGTTGTTCGGGCCGCTCAGCGCTTGCGACTGCACGTGCGACGCGATGAAGCACATGATCGATGCTACTTTCACCCGGCTGTAGGTATTTGCTCGCCAGTACAGTTTGAGAGAGTTGCTGTACTGGCAGGTCCATATGTGCCAGCGTGGAATATCGGCAGCCAACCAAATGCACAGCCAGCGGGGAACTTTGGAAGCTTGCCCGGGCGACGATGCTGCTTTATTAATTAGGGGAGCATCGCTATGCAACAATTTTCCAAGCTTGATGTTCGACTCAGGATGACTGCAGCTCTACTCAGCATTTTATTGCCTGCTGTCAGTTCAGCTGCGGAGCCTGAAGCGCCTATTTACGGCCACCAGCTCATGACTCAGCAAGAGCGACGGGACTATCGTGAGCAGATGCGATCGGCGAGAAGTTGGGAGGAGCGCGAACAACTCAGACGCGAGCATCACGAGCGGATGCGGGAGCGGGCAAGAGCTAAAGGGGTTACGCTTCCCGATTCACCGCCCGCGAGGGGTCCGGGAGCGGCTCCCGGGGCCAAGGGGCCAGGCGGGACTGATCCGGGCTCGCGGCCGGGGTCACGCTAAGACTTATGTGATTTTGATCTGCGCTCGGCCCGAAGCCGTTGAATCACCGCCTGGGCATGGTCTTCTGTCAAACCAAATTCTTCTCTTAGCCGTTCGATGGCCCGACGTTCTTTTACTGAGATCCGTTGATCCTCAGTGAGCGCTGTCTCTACTTCCGCCTCGAAGATAATTTCCTGGCGTCGCATGCGGGTTGTAAATGCGCTTGCGACAATGCCTGTTAAAAGCGCCACGGTGAGTACGCCGGAGAGCGCAGTAAAGCCCCCGATGAGCTTTCCGATGCCAGAAATCGGAACCGCATCGCCATAGCCCAAGGTGGTGAGCGTCACAATCGACCACCACAGAGACTCCGGAATACTGCCAAATTTGTCTGGTTGAAGGCTGTGCTCTGCGTAGTACATCAGGCATGCTGTAACCAGCAGCGCAATTGCTAAAAGATAAAGCGATGAGATAAACGAGTGTCGCTCAGCATAAATCGCGCTGATCAAGTCTTCAAGTGCGGTGTTGTAGTGCGACAGCTTCAGTATTCGAAGAATTCGTACAATTCTTAAGAATCGAAGATCGAGTCCGGGAAGCAGGCTATGTAAGAAAAACGGCACGATCGCCAGCAGATCAATAATTCCGTGGAAACTCAGCGCATAGCCGATCCGACGGCTTGCGGCGGTTTTGTGCCGAGGATTGCTGTGATTTTCAGGCGCAGTCCATAAGCGCAACAGATATTCGACCAAAAAAAACCCAACCGAGAACACTTCAAAGAGGTGAAATTCCGGGGCATAGCGCTCATGTAACTCAGGGATGGATTCCAGTATCACGGCAGCCACATTGGCCAGAACCATCACGGTAAGCGTCCAGGAAAACGCTAGGGTCCAAGCATCCCCCTGCTTGTAGCTCATGACGGCATGGATCCTGCGGCGGATAGTCATTGTTTTTCCTCAATATCCCGGATTATCGCAAAGGGATTGGCCAAAAAATTGCCCAAACCGAGGGAAACCCCCAAGCGGCCGCAAGTGCCGTGATTGCAAGCACGAACCATAATTTTCCAGTTTTGCAGGCAGGTTGAATTTCTAGAAAGGGGAGACAAATGAAGAAACGAGGAATGACGCAGCTTTGCGCAATCGCCGCTTTTTTGGTGGCGGCAGGGCCGCTTCACGCGCAGTCGCAAGGGGTCACCGATAAAGAGGTGTTGATTGGCTCTATTCAGGACTTATCCGGGCCCCTTGCTGGCTTCAGCAAAATGGCCGTTGCCGGCATGCAGATGCGGGTGGATGAGATCAACAACGCTGGCGGTATCAACGGCCGGCGGCTGCGGCTGATGGTCGAAGACTCCGCCTACACGCCAACGCGTGCGGTGCAGGTCGCGCAGAAGCTTGTTAATCAGGATCGTGTCTTCGTGATGGCCGGATCGATTGGCTCGGTCGTGAACAACGCCGCCATGCCAATTCAGTTTGAAAAAAATGTGATGAACTTTGCACCGCTCACGGCCCACCGCGATATGTTTGAACCGGTCAACAAGCTGAAATTCGCGGTTTTGGATGATTACTATGGCGCGATGAAAGAGCACACCCCGGTGCTTTACAAGCGGGTGGGCGCCAAGCGTGCCTGCGCGCTGTATCAAGACGATGAGTTTGGATTAGAGGTATTCCGTGGCGCAACCGATGGCCTAAAGACCATTGGGGTCGCGATGGCTGAGACCGCCACTTATAAGCGGGGCGCTACCGAGTTCTCTTCTCAAGTCGCGCGACTACGCGGAGCAAACTGTGACTTTGTCGTCATGGGTACGCTGATTCGTGAGACTCCCGCCGCAATGGCAGAGGCACGAAAGACCGGATTCAACCCGACGTTCTTGGGCTCGGTAGGCGCTTATACCGAGCTGATCCCGATGCTGGGCCGTGACGTCGTCAATGGCTTTTACGCGACCAGTTCTTCGCTGATTCCGTACCCGGACTCTCCGAATCCTGCCGTTCGGAAGTGGGCGGCGGACTTTAAGGCCCGGGCCAATGCTGACCCCCAGCTCTTCACGCTTTACGGCTACTGGATTATCGACTTGCTCGGCCGGGGCATTGAGCGGGCGGGAAAGAAATTGACCACGGAGTCTTTGGCTTGGGCCTTTGAGACGATGGGAACCCAGAGAAGCTCGTTGGGCCTGCCGCCGATTACGTTTACGGAGAAGAACCATCTCGGTTCGTCTTATTCAGCCCTATCTCAGATCCAGAACGGTCGTTGGGTTGAGGTGAAATAAGTCTGAGCAGCTCAAGTGGGGGCCGGGACCGCGACAGCGACTCCCGGCCTTTTTTGATCTGACCGGCATCCGTCATGCTGCAAATTATCCTAAGTGGCGTCTCGCAAGGCTGCATCTATGGCCTTGTCGCACTCGGCTTTGTGCTGATTTATAAAGCCACAGAGACCGTCAGCTTTGCTCAAGGAGAGCTCATGATGGTAGGCGGCTTTACGGCCTTGGTGACGATGCAGTTGATTGGCTTGCCGTTTTGGCTTGCGGTGCTGGTATGCCTGGTCGCCGTGGGCTTGGTGGGCTATTTGCTGGAACGGGTCGTGATTCGCCCTGTTTTGGGCCAGACGGCCTTGGCCGTGGTGCTACTGACGATTGGCTTGGGCTATGTTGCCCGCGGACTGGTGGCCATGCTGCCGGTGATTGGCACTGAGACCCACACGCTGGCGGTGCCGTATGCGGGTAAGACGATGAATCTGGCTGGGCTCATCATTTCCTATGATCACCTGGTGGTGATCGGATCCACTCTAGTGATCTGCCTGCTGCTTTACTTGATGTTTCATTTCACTCGGGTGGGCATCGCGCTGCGGGCTTCGTCACAGAATCAGCTTGCAGCGTACTACATGGGGATCCCCGTCAAACGACTCAATGGCTTAGTCTGGAGCCTGGCTGCAGCGCTGGCCTGTTTAGCGGGCGTGCTGCTTGCGCCGATTACCTTTGTTCATGTGAATATGGGCTTTATCGGATTAAAGGCCCTGCCGGCAGCTGTCGTGGGGGGCTTTACCAGTCTGCCGGGCGCAATTCTCGGTGGCATCGTGATCGGTGTGGCGGAGACTCTGTCTGGTTTTTATTTGCCAGAAGGGTTTAAGGAGGTCGCCGCCTATGTGGTGATGCTAGCGGTGTTACTGCTTTTTCCAAGTGGACTGCTTGGCGAGCGGACCCGCAAAAAAGTCTAGCCCACCAAAGACTGCGTTATGCGATTTCTTTTTAAAACGAGTTATGAGCAGGATGTCCAGCTGATCCAGCACTCCGGCCAGCTTTTCTGGAATGGGCTACTGATTGTTGCTCTGCTGGTGTCGCCCATCGTATTGCCGGAATTTTGGCTTGCGCAATTAAATCTAATCTTGGTGTACTCGATGGTCGGCCTGGGCATGATGATTCTGCTGGGCTATACCGGACAGTTGTCTTTAGGGCACGCAGCGTTTTTTGGCTTAGGCGCTTTTGTTCAGGCTTATTTTGTCAATCGTGGCTGGCCATTTTTTGGAGCGATGTCGATCACCATTATTGCCAATGTGATTCTGGGCGCGCTGATTGCGCTGCCAGCACTGAGGGTGAAGGGCATCTTCTTGGGTATTGCGACCCTGGCCCTTGGATTGATTGTGGAAGAGGTGTTGGTGAAATGGGAATCGTTTACCAATGGCACCTCAGGCCTAACGGTCAAGCCTGCTCAGCTCTTCGGCTGGGTGCTCAACGCCCAGCACGAATTCTTTTATCTCGCCCTCGGCATTGTGCTGCTGTGCACTTGGATGACGTTAAACTTGTTACGTAGCCCCACTGGACGCGCCATGATTGCGATTCGCGATTCAGAGATCTCCGCCCAGAGCATGGGCATTCAGGCGGGCCGCACCAAGATTTCCGCCTTTATGATTTCTGCGGCGTTTACGGGCATTGGTGGCGCACTCTATGCCCAATACCTGCGGCATATCTCGCCAGAGAATTTCACGCTCCTTCTGTCCCTGGATTTTGCACTGATGGTCATTATCGGAGGCTTGGCCAGCATTCACGGCGTATTTTTCGGAGCGATGTTTATCGTGCTGATGCCGCCACTGATTGCGATCGGTAAAGATTTTCTGCCTGCCGCTATGGCCAACACGGCGGGCTTACAAAATGTGGTGTACGGATTGATTCTGATCGGCGTGGTTTTATTTGAGCCGCGCGGCCTGTATGGCCGCTGGCTGAAGACTCGGACCTATTTTCAGATTTTTCCGTTTTATCGGCGGGGTATGTTTCGGCGCCAAAAGGCGTTTCAGAAATCAGACCGCTTAAGCTAAGTTATCCAACTGCCATGACACAGCCCCTGCTTCGTGCCCAGCATATCTCTCGCCAGTTTGGCGGATTGCTTGCAGTCGATGACGTGAGCTTTGATGTCTATCCCGGCGAAGTGCTGACCTTGATTGGCCCGAATGGCGCCGGCAAATCCACGGTGTTTAACGTGATTAGCCGCATCTATCCCCAGACCTCTGGCTTGCTGGAGTACCGGGGAGGGAATCTGGGCGGAGTCGCCCCCCATCAGATTGCCTGGCGTGGGATTGCGCGGACATTTCAGAATATTGAGCTTTTTGAGCACGCTACCGTGCTGAGTAATTTACTCATTGGCCACCACATCCGAAGTCGGACTCATCTTCTGAGCGATCTTTTGTTTTTGCCTTCGACCCACCGCCAGGAGATCATCGCCCGCGAGCATGTTGAAAAAGTGATTGATTTTCTTGGCCTACAGAAGGTTCGTGATTCGATGGTAGCGGGCCTGCCATATGGCGTGCGCAAAGTCGTTGAGTTGGGCCGGGCACTGTGCATGCAGCCCGAGCTTTTGCTTTTGGATGAGCCTTCCTCAGGATTAAATCCCGAGGAAACAGATGAATTGGTGTACTGGATTCGAGATATCGTGACCGAGATGGGTGCGACCGTCATGATGGTGGAGCACGATATGTCGCTCGTGCTCAGGGTTTCGTCGCGTGTTGTCGCGATGAACCAGGGCCGGGTAATTGCGGTCGGCACCCCCCAAGAAGTGCAAAGCCATCCCGAGGTCATCTCAGCCTATCTCGGATCGGAGGCCGCCTCATGAGCCAGCCGCCTTCTGACTTACTCGTGGTCAACTCGGTTGAATCCGCCTACGGGCCGATTAAGGCCATACGCGGCGTGAGCTTAAAGGTTGCCACATCCAGCATCGTGACCTTGCTGGGCTCAAACGGTGCAGGTAAGACGACGTTACTGAAAACCATCTCGGGCATTATGGATCCGCTTCGCGGGTCGATTGAATTTAGACACCAGAACATCTCGGGATTTGATCCTGCACGGATCGTTCAAATGGGCTTATCGCATGTGCCCGAGGGCCGCGAAGTCTTTCCGTTATTAACGGTGCATGAAAACCTACTGATGGGTGCTTACACCCGGAGTGATCGCGATGCGGTGGCCAAGGATATGGAGCGCGCCTATGGCTATTTTCCGATTCTTGCCCAGCGACGTGATCAGGATGCGGGCTTACTCTCCGGTGGTCAGCAGCAGATGTTGGCCATCGCCCGCGCGCTGTTGTCTTCACCGCAGATGATTCTGATGGATGAGCCCAGCCTGGGTTTGAGCCCGAAGCTCACCAAGGAAATTTTTGAAATTATCGTGAGAATTAATCGTGAAAGCGGCACGAGCATTCTGTTAGTGGAACAAAATGCCCATATGGCCTTGAATACCGCCGATTATGGTTACGTTCTGGAAAATGGCCGTGTTGTCCTAGAGGATCAGTGTGATCGGTTGCGCGAGAAAGAAGATATTCGCGAGTTTTATCTGGGGATGAAGCAGCAGGGCGTGCGCGGCGATCGTCGCTGGAAAAAGAAAAAGACCTGGCGTTAGGGCCGACGATATGCGTTATCTCTGGAAACTTCACGAGGAATTTGAGCGGGCCCAGCGCAAAACCGCCCCGCCTCTTGCCGGCGATACGGCGCAGGCGATGTTTTGGAATGCGGTTGCATTGCGCTCCGACCAGGTCTGGCTTCGTTATAAGAAATTTGGTATTTGGCAGTCGCTGACCTGGCAGCAGACGGCCGATCAGGTCGAGGCGATCACCGCCGGCCTGATTGCGCTCGGTTTAGCCGTTCAGGATCGGGTCGCGATTATTTCGAACACGCGTGCAGAGTGGGTATTGGCGGATCTGGCGACCCTTTCGGCGGCCGCTGCCACCGTAGGGGTCTATCCTACCGATTCGCCGCAGCAGCTTTCTTACGTGATCAACGACAGTCGCGCGCGCTTTATCTTTGTTGAGGATGAAGAGCAGCTGGATAAGGCGCTGTCCGTGATGGACGAGTGTCCAAGTCTTTCACGTGTGATCGTGATGGATGAGAAAGGTCTCTCTAATTATCAGCACGACCACGTCCTCGGCTGGTCGGCCTTGCTGGAGCGGGGAAAGCGGGCCCTTGGCGCATCGCCTGGCATGGTCAAAGAGCGCCTCGCGCAGCAGCGCACAGACCATCTGGCGATGCTGGTCTACACCTCAGGCACCACCGGAAAACCCAAGGGCGCCATGCACCACCAAGAGGGCCTGGTCTACGCGATTCGGGCCCACTCAAAAATTATTTGGCAAAACCCAACGGATGAGCGGATGTGTTTTCTGCCGCTTTGCCACATCGCAGAACGGATCGGCGGCGCGTTTATTTCGATGTACACCGGCACCCGGATTAATTTCGTGGAAAACCCGGAGACCGTACCCGAGAACATCCGTGAAATTGCCCCTACCGTTGTTCTGGCGGTGCCGCGGGTCTGGGAGAAGTTTCACTCTGGCGTGATGCTGGCCCTCTCAGAGTCCACGCCGCTGCAGCAGCGGCTTTTTCACGCCGCGATCGGTCTCGGGCTTCAAATCGCTGATCGGGTCCTCAGCGGGCAGCAGGTGCCCCTTAGGGAGCGGATTGGCTATGTCCTTGCCCAATGGCTGGTCCTGGCCAACGTCCGTAAATCCATCGGCCTGGACCGGGCCCGCGTCTTGCTCACCGGGGCGGCACCCATCTCACCGCAGCTGATTCGCTGGTTTTTTGCGCTGGGTAGTCCGATGCTGGAGCTTTGGGGCATGACCGAGACCTGCGCGGCATCCAGCGCGAATCGGCCCGGTCACATCAAGTTGGGATCGATTGGCCAGGCGGCTGAGCACAACGAAATGCGGATTGACCCGCAGACCGGTGAAATCCTGGTGAAGGGAAAGAACGTCTTTTCCGGCTACTTGAATAATCCGGAGAAGACCGCAGAGGCCTTGACGCCAGATGGCTGGTTGCGGACCGGGGATGTGGCGACCGTCGATAGCCAGGGTTTTTTCACCATCGTGGATCGGATTAAGGACATCATCATCACGGCCGGGGGCAAGAACATCACGCCGAGCGAGCTCGAGAATGAACTGAAGGCCTCGCCCTATATTACTGACGCTGTGGTCATCGGCGATCGCAAGCCTTACCTGACGGCCATCATCATGGTCGACCATGACAATGTGGAGCATTTTGCCCTCTCCCGGGATATCCGATTTACCAATTACGAGAGCCTTACCCGGTCCCAGGAAGTGGTCGATCTGATCGCCGCGGAGGTTGCCGCAGTCAATCAGCGCTACGCCCGGGTGGAGCAAATCAAGAAGTTCAGGCTCCTGGGCAAGAAGCTCACCCCCGAGGATGAGGAGGTGACACCGACCATGAAATTAAAAAGAAAATTGATTTTGGATCGCTATGCGCCCATGATTGAGGCGATGTACGCCGAGCCCTAATTTGAGGTCTTTTTCGATGTCCTGATAGACTTTCACTGCTGTCCTTTTTTCTCACCTAAATGGAGTCACTATGGCAAGTAAGAAACCCAAGGCCGCCAAGGCAAAAAAAGCCCCCGCCAAAAAATCTGCTGCAAAAGCCAAACCCGCAGCAAAAGCAAAATCCGCTGCGCCCAAGCCCATCAAAGCAGCCTTGAATAAGTCCACCCTGGTGGCGCGTATTTCGGAGCAATCGGGTGTTGAGTCCAAGTCGGTGAAGGCGGTTCTGGCGGCTCTGGAAGAGGCCACGCTGACATCGGTTAGCAAAAAAGGCGTTGGCGAATTCACCCTGCCGGGCCTGATGAAAGTGGTGGCTCAAAAGGTTCCCGCCAAGCCCAAGCGCTTTGGCAAGAATCCATTCACAGGCCAAGACCAGTGGTTTGCCGCCAAGCCCGCTACCGTCAAGGTTAAGGTCCGTGCGTTGAAGAAGCTGAAAGACGCCGTCCTGTAATTCGGTTTTATTTTGTTTCGGGCTGCTGGGCGGCGCAAGCTGCGAGCAGCCCGTTTTCTTTTTCGGTGCTGATTTCATGAGGTGAAGTCATGCTGTCAAAGATTTTGGTGTGGATGGGATTGATTGCTCTGAGTGGGCCGCTCTTTTCCCAGGCCACAGCATCGGCCTCCCCGGCAATTGGCGTGGTACTGCTTCACGGCAAGCAGGGTCATACGCAATACGACAGGACACTGACCCGGGTTGGCAGCGCCATGCAGTCGGCCGGTATGCTCGTCATTCGACCCGAAATGGCCTGGTCCTGGAATCGACTCATGGACAAGCATTGGTCAGACGCAGTTGACGAGATCAAAATTCACATTGACGCCCTCAAAGCGCAGGGCGTGCAACGCATTGTCCTTGCCGGGCAGAGCCTGGGCTCTCCGGCGATTTTGGCTTTCGCCGCGAAGTATCACGATGCAGCAGATGCTCTGGTGCTAATTGCTCCAGGGCACACGCCGAAGTATTTCTATGAGGGCGTTCCATTTGCACCCATTCGAATCTGGACGATTCGCAAGGAGGTGGATCGGGCGCGGGGGCTGGTTGCTGAGGGCAAGGGGGACCAGAAAATGCCGTTTAGCGATATCAATCAGGGCACAACCGGATCGATGTGGGCCACGCCCAATATCTACCTGAGCTATCAAGCCCCAGATTCTGAGGCGGAGATGAGCCTGACAGCGCCCCGGATATCGCCGAAGACGCCGGTGCTGTGGCTGATGGGAAAAGGCGACTACCTTGCGCGGGAGGGTCGCGCTTACGTTTTCGATCGGCTGCCGGCGAATTCAAAAAGCAAGTATCTGGAGGTGGAAGGTGGGCATTTTGATGCTGGAAACCGAAATGCGGATGTGATTGTCAATTGGATCAACGAGGCGCTCGGCTCGCCCAGGTGAGCGGGTTGATTGAGTTGGTGTTTCTACGGTGGTTTGAGTGCAACTTGTCCGCGGAACTGCTGGGATAACATCGGTGGCATGCGCCAACTCCGTGTCGAATCCCTGACCAAGGTCTACTCGACCCTCACCGCCAATGACGCGGTCAGCATGGAGGTGCAGCCGGGCGAGATCCACGCCGTGTTGGGTGAAAACGGCGCCGGTAAGTCCACGCTGATGAAGATGATTTACGGAGTGACGCCGCCAACCAGTGGTCAGATCTACTGGGAGGACCGTCCCGTCCAGATTCGCTCGACTGCCCAGGCGCGTAGCCTGGGTATCGGCATGGTCTTTCAGCACTTTTCGTTGTTTGAATCCCTGACCGTTTTGGAGAACACGGCGCTGGCCTTATCGCGTCGCGAGCGCGGTACTGATTTGGCTGGCAGGATTGCCGAGATTTCCGCCCATTATGGGCTGCCGGTTCATCCAGATCGGCTTGTGCATGACCTCTCCGTTGGTGAGCGGCAGCGGGTCGAAATCATCCGCTGTTTGCTGCAAAAGCCGCGGCTTTTAATCATGGATGAGCCCACCTCGGTGCTCAGCCCAAGTGCGGTTGAGAAACTGTTTGAAACCCTGAGGGCAATCAGTCAACAGGGATGTGCGATTCTTTACATCAGTCATAAGCTGGATGAGATTCGAGCGCTTTGTGACACGGCGACGATTCTTCGTGCTGGCCGGGTGACGGGCACCTGCATCCCACGGCATGAGAGCCCGCAATCGCTTGCCAAAATGATGATCGGCAAGGACTTTGATCGACCCAAACGGCCGCTGGCGACTGCTGGGGATACCGTATTGTCGTTGCACGGTTTATCGAAAGCCACTACCGAACCCTTTGGGGTGAACTTGAAAGACATCACCCTAAGCGTTCGATCCGGGGAGATTCTTGGAATCGCGGGTATCTCGGGCAATGGCCAGAACGAACTCTGCGAATTACTCTCCGGTGAAGTATTGGCAGATGCTGCTGATGCCATTGAGTTATTGGGAGCGCCGATTGGTCTGGCGGATGCGAGTGCGCGGCGAACACAGGGCTTGTGCTACGTGCCCGAAGATCGTCTTCACCAGGGCTCGGTGACCAGCATGTCGCTCACCGAAAACCTCATGCTCACCGGGGCGAGCACGCTCGGTTTGGTCAACAAGGGCATGCTTCAGTTGACCAAAGCTGTGGCACTTGCCCAGGATTGTATTGCCCGCTTTAATGTGAAAGCGTCTGGCACAGATGCTGCTGCTGGTTCATTGTCGGGCGGCAACCTGCAGAAATTTATTGCCGGCCGCGAGATGATGCAAAAGCCCAGAGTGATGATTTGCGCCCAGCCCACGTGGGGCGTTGATGTCGGTGCAACGGCATTCATACGGCAATCCCTCATTGATCTCGCTCGTGCCGGCTGCGCTGTCGTCGTGATTTCTGAGGAATTAGAGGAGCTTTTCGAGGTCAGTGATCGCATCGCAGTCTTATCGCAGGGCAGGCTGTCGCCGATCCGTTCGCTGTCTGAGACCAGTGTGGAGCAAATTGGATTGTGGATGAGTGGCATGTGGCAAGGGGGCGTCAATGCCGCGGCTTGAGTTACGCCCGAGCGCCTCGGAGTGGATGCGGTACGGCTCGCCCGTGATCGCGGTGTTACTCACCGTTATTTCGGGCCTGATGATTTTTGCTTTTTTGGGAAAGGATCCAATCCGTGGCTTTGAGGTGTTTTTTCTCAATCCGTTAAAAAGTTTTTATCACATCTCGGAATTGCTGCTCAAGGCCACGCCGCTCGCCATTTGTGCGATTGGATTGGCCATCGGATTTCGAGCCAACGTCTGGAATATTGGGGCTGAAGGCCAGTTCATTGTGGGTGCGATTTTCGCAACTGGTATCGCACTTTTTTTCGGCGATATGCCAGGGTTCACGCTGCTGTGGATGATGTTGGCGGGAATGCTGGGCGGCGCATTCTGGGCATCCATTGCCGCTTTTTTAAAGACGCGATTTAACACCAGCGAGATTCTCGTTTCGCTGATGTTGGTCTATGTGGCGGAGCTTTTGGTGTCTTGGTTTGTATTTGGCCCCTGGAAAGATCCGCAAGGATTTAATTTTCCGCAGACCGAGATGTTTCAAGGAGCCGCCCTTCTGCCCACTTTGTTTGAGGGCGTACGTCTGAATCTTGCATTTGGGTTTGCCATCGTGCTGCTGATTGCCGGACATGTTTTGTTTGCGCGCACGCATCTCGGCTTTAAGATGCGGGTGGCCGGTGAGTCAGTTGCAGCGGCCCGATATGCGGGTATTTCCACCTCAAAGATGACGTGGGTGGGTCTCGTGGTGGGAGGCGCTTGCGCCGGGCTGGCGGGCATGGCGGAGGTCGCGGGTCCGGTGGGCCAGCTGACCGATAAAGTCGGAAGCGGCTATGGCTTTGCCGCCATCATCATCGCTTTTGTTGGCCGATTGAATCCGTTGGGGATTGGTTTGGCGGCCCTTCTGATGGCGCTGTTTTATATTGGCGGTGAGCAGGCTCAGCAATACTTGGGCGTGCGGGGCTCGATTTCAAAGGTGTTTCAGGGTTTACTGCTTTTTTATTTGTTGGCGGTCGATGTGCTGATTCGTTATCGGGTGAGATTCTCATGACCACAGAGCTGTTGACCTCCATTCTTTTTGCCACGGTGGTGGCGGGCACGCCACTGGTTCTCGTGGCGCTTGGCGAGCTAGTCTGTGAGAAGTCCGGCATGCTGAATTTGGGCGCAGAAGGCATGATGGCTTTGGGCGCCGTTGCTGGTTTTACCGCAACTTTTCTGACGGGCTCTGTCTGGGCGGGGGTGGTGGGCGGCATGGCCGCTGGGGCCCTGCTGGCCTTGATTTTCGGTGTCATCACGATCCAGCTGATGGCAAATCAAGTTGCCACCGGCCTGGCTGTTGCAATTTTTGGAGTGGGACTTGCGGCCTTTATCGGCAAGCCGTTTGAGTCACAGGTGATTCCGGCAACTCCCGCGATCGTGATCCCGTTGCTCTCTGAGATCCCCATTCTGGGGAAAGTAGTTTTTCAGCAGCAGTCACTGGTCTATGTGACCTGGATTATTTTTGGCCTCTTGGTCTGGATTCTTGCCAAAAGCCGTGGTGGCCTGATTTTAAAGGCAGTAGGGGAATCCCCAGCATCCGCGCATGCAGTAGGCATCCCCGTCAACCGGGTGCGGTATTTCGCGGTGCTGTTTGGTGGTGCGATGGCGGGCCTCGGTGGTGCGTTTTTGTCCGTTTTCTACACGCCCATGTGGACCGAAGGAATGGTGGCGGGCCGCGGGTGGATTGCCCTGGCCCTGGTGGTGTTTGCGACCTGGAGGCCCTGGCGCATATTGCTTGGTGCTTACTTGTTTGGAGGGGTTCTGATCAGCCAATTCTTTGTACAATCGTCCACGCTTCAGATCAATGTGCCGTCGCAGTTTTTATCTGCCTTACCGTATCTTGCAACCATCATTGTTCTCGTTTTGATTTGCAGAAATCCTCAAATGATTCGAATCAATTCTCCAGCATCGCTTGGAAAACCTTTCCGGGCGGATTAACTATTTCCACAATCAGAAAGGGTGATGTATGACTAATCGTCGACAGTTTATTCAGGCCTCAGTGGCAGGCGGTACGCTCGCCGGACTTGGCGTTCCCGCATTGGCACAATCCTCCGGTCCGCTGAAGATCGGATTTGTTTATGTCAGCCCGATTGGGGATGCTGGATGGACTACGCAGCACAATATGGGCCGACTCGAGATGGAAAAAGCACTGGCCGGTAAGGTCACCACCTCGTTCGTCGAGAAAGTCGCCGAGGGTGCTGACACTGAGCGGGTCATTCGCGAAATGGCCACCAGTGGCCATCGCTTGATTTTCGCGACCAGCTTCGGCTACATGAACGCGGTCGAAAAAGTCTCTAAAGAGTTCCCGAAGGTCGCCTTCATGCACGCGACTGGTTACAAGTCGGGCCCGAATTTTGGCAATTACAACGCTCGTTTTTATGAAGGCCGTTATATTGCCGGCATGGTGGCCGGTCGTACGACCAAGAGTAACGTGTTGGGTTATGTCGCTGCATTTCCGATTCCGGAGGTTCTGCAGGGCATCAACGCGTTTACGCGTGGCGCTCGCAGCGTTAATCCAAAAATTGATGTCCGTGTGATTTGGGTTAACAGCTGGTATGACCCGGGCAAGGAGCGTGAGGCGGCACTGACGTTAATTGCACAGAAGGCTGATGTGCTTACCCATCACACCGATTCAACCGCGGTCGTACAAGCCGCAGAAGAGAAATCGGTCTTTGCCTGCGGCTATCACTCGGATATGTCGAAGTACGGTCCCAAAGCGCATTTGACGGCGACCACCCATCACTGGGGCGCGTATTACACCAAGATTGCCCAAGAGGTGATCGCGGGCACCTGGAAAGCGGGCACGATCTGGGGTGGCATGAAAGACGGTTTCATCAAGATGGCGCCGCTCAATGCCAGCATTCCCGCTGCGGTCAAGGATCAGGTCACCAAGGTTGAGGCCGATATCCGTGCAGGGAAATTTCATCCTTTCTCAGGCTCGGTCATGGATCAAGATGGCAAAGAGCGTCTCGGTGCGGGCAAGACCATGTCGGATGATGATCTTGGCAAAATGAATTACTACGTTCAAGGCGTAACCTCGAAGCTGCCGAAGTCTTGATCGCAGGGGCGGTCCCGGTGTCCGTTGGAATTCGCGGACACCTTGTTCATTTCCACTCCGATCCGTCTGTGGGCGGATCGGAGTCGGTCCAGAGTTTTTCTGATGGCGTGCTCGTCATTGAGACGGGCCGCATTGTGGCTTGTGGGCCCTACGCCATTCTTGGAGAGCGTTATCGCGCATGCGATGAGCGCTATCACTATCCAGAGCGGTTTGTTTTTCCGGGCTTCGTGGACACCCACACCCATTTTGCTCAGACCGACGTCATCGCGAGTCCCAGCCCGTCACTCTTGGAGTGGCTTGAGCACTACACCTTTCCGGAGGAGGCAAGGTTTTCGGATCCCGTGCATGGGCAAGCAGTGGCAGAGTTTTTCATCAAAGAGATGCTTCGGCAGGGCACTACAACGGCTTCTATTTTCGCAACCGTACACCCTGAGTCTTGCGAGGCAATCTTTCGGGCTGCAGACAATCGCGCGATGCGCATGATTGCTGGTAAGGTACTAATGGATCAGAATGCGCCTGACCCTTTACGTGACACTGCGGAAAGTGGAATAGAGGCATCTCGAGCACTGATTCAGCGGTGGCATGGCCGTGGACGGCTGCGCTATTCAGTAACGCCGCGGTTTATTCCAACATCGTCTGCGCGACAGCTTCAGCTGGCGGCGGCGCTCTATCATGAGATTCCGGATTTGCATCTGCAGTCGCATGTTGCTGAAAATAAAGACGAAATCGCTTGGGTCAAACGCCTTTATCCAAAGTCCCGGAGCTATTTACAGGTCTATCAGGACTTTGGCCTTTTGGGGCCGCGCGCAACGTATGCCCACTGCATCTGGTTTGACGACGATGATCGCCGGCTAATGGCCGCAACGCAGACTGCGGCCGCATTTTGTCCCACCTCGAATTTATTTCTGGGCTCCGGCTTATTTGATTTGGCGGCTACCCGGTCGTGTGGCTTGGCCGTTGGCCTGGCCACGGATGTGGGCGGCGGCACCAGCTTTTCGATGCTGCGCACGATGCAAGAAGCTTATAAAGTTGCTCAGCTCAAGGGTCTGACCATGACGGCAGAGGAGTGTTTTTACCTGGCAACGCTGGGCGGGGCGAGGGCCCTCGGGCTCGATGCCATGATTGGCAGCTTTGATCTCGGCAAGGAGGCCGATGTGGTGGTGATCAATCCACAGGCGACCGCCCTCTGCAGTCGACGAATTCAGTCTACCAAGACATTGTCAGAGCAGCTTTTTGTGACCATGATGCTGGGTGATGAGCGCATGATCGAGCAAACTCATATTTTGGGCCGGCCCATGCAAACACCAGAATTGAAAGGAGCTGTGCGTGCCGATTGATCTTCAAGAAATTCAGCGCGTCCGGGATGAGGCCGATTGTTTAATGACCCCCCAGCAGGTGGACGGGGCAATCTCCGAGGTCGCCCGGCAGATCACGGTTCGGCTGAAGGGCGAAAATCCGATGGTCTATTGCGTGATGAATGGCGGCTTGATTTTTGCAGGCCAGCTGATTCCAAAGCTGGATTTCCCGCTCGAGGTCGCTTATCTGCACGCGACCCGTTATGGCCATGCTTTAACAGGAACTTTCCTGGATTGGCGGGTGCGGCCCAGTCATGATCTCAAGGGCCGATCGGTTTTGGTGATTGACGATATCTTGGATGAAGGTCACACCTTGGTTGCGATCGTGGATCATCTGAAATCCGAGGGCGCGCGCGAGGTTTTGACCGCGGTGTTGATCAATAAGGTCCATGATCGCAAAGCGCGGCCCGGGCAACGGGCCGATTTTAGTGGTTTGGATGTTGAGGACCGGTATCTCTTCGGATGCGGAATGGACTACAAGGGGTACTGGCGCAATCTTCCCGGGATTTATGCGCTAAAAGGCTCTTAAATTGGACGGTAGAGAGACCATGACATCGTTTTGTGATCTCAGTGGCAAGCGCGGTTTGGTGTTGGGCATCGCGAATGAGCATAGCATCGCAGCAGCCGTAACGCGCGCGCTCCATGGCCGCGGGGCGGCATTGGTGGCGACTTGCCTCAATGACAAGGCGGTGCCTTATGCCAGCGCAGTCACGGCCCCGCTCGGAGTGACATTGAAGACTTGCAATGTCGCTGAGCAGGGCCAGCTTGAGCAGGTGATGCGCGAGGCAATTGACGCACTAGGCGGCCTTGATTTTGTGGTGCACTCCATCGCCTGGGCGCCACTGGAGGATCTCCATGGTAGGGTCATTGACAGTTCGCGTGAGGGATTTGAGAAAGCCATCACAATCTCATGCCACTCATTTGCTGAACTGGGCCGACTGGCAATGACTCACATGACCAATGGTGGAAGCCTCATTACCATGTCTTATCACGGTGCACGTGAGGTGGTGCCGAACTACGGGGTGATGGGCCCGATCAAGGCGGCACTCGAGTCCCTGGTGCGGTACATGGCGGCAGAGTGTGGGCCCTCCG
>JAGWWC010000026.1 GCA_018970545.1 Betaproteobacteria bacterium
GGCTTCAGTCACCGGAAGAGCGCGAGGAACTCGATGGCCTCTATGAGTGCATTCTTTGTGCATGCTGCTCGACGAGCTGCCCCTCCTTTTGGTGGAACCCAGATAAGTTTGTGGGTCCAGCCGGCTTGTTGCAGGCCTACCGATTCATCGCGGACAGTCGGGATCAGGCCACCAGCGAGCGCCTGGACAACCTCGAGGATCCCTACCGGCTCTTTCGCTGTCACACCATCATGAACTGTGTGGACGTCTGCCCGAAGGGTCTCAACCCGACCAAGGCGATCGGCAAGATCAAAGAGCTGATGGTCCGCCGAACCGTCTAACTGTCCCAAGCAAAGTAACCGGCCATCATGCAGCCCGATCCGTTTGCGTTGGCCAGCCGTGCCGCAGATGCCCAGCACGCACTGGCGCCCGAGGCCTGGGCCCGGCGGCTACGCTGGCGTTCACGACGCGGATTGCTAGAAAACGATCTGCTGCTTGAGCATTTTTTCCGACAGTGGCAGGACCAGATGACGGTGGCCGACCACAATGGCCTGGCGCGCCTGCTGGAGTTAAGTGATAACGACTTGCTGGATTTGTTGGTGGGGCGTGAGGCACCTCAGGGCGACCTGGACTGCCCTGAGGTGAACGCCGTATTGGAAAAAATAAGAGCCCGCGAGACAGCGGCCCGTTGATTTTGTCATCGATATCGCGCGGTGAAAGGAACCACAATGACCACTGAACACAAAGCCACCCTCTCGTTTACTGACGGTACGCCAACGGTTGAGTTTCCGATTCTCAAGGGCTCGGTAGGCCCGGATGTGATTGACATCCGCAAGCTCTATGGCACCACCGGCAAATTCACCTACGACTCCGGATTCCTCTCGACCGCATCGTGCCAATCGACCATCACGTTTATTGATGGCGACAAGGGGGAGTTGCTCTACCGTGGCTACCCCATTCAAGAGCTCGCAGTGAATTGTGACTTTCTTGAGGTCTGCTACCTGTTGTACTACGGTGAGCTGCCCAATGCGACGCAGAAAGCCGAGTTTCAAAATTTGGTCATGCATCACACCATGGTGCATGAGCAGATGCAGTTCTTCCTTCGCGGATTCCGACGTGATGCCCATCCGATGGCCATTCTGACTGGCATGATCGGCGCGCTTTCTGCGTTTTACCCTGACAGCATGGACATCAACTCAGCAGAGCAGCAAGACATCTCTGCCATCCGGCTGATTGCCAAGATGCCCACTCTGGTGGCGCTGTCTTACAAATACAGCATAGGCCAGCCATTCATTTACCCGCAAAATGACCTTTCTTACACGGGTAACTTCATGCGCATGATGTTTGCGACCCCCTGTGAGCCGTATAAGCTCAATGATGTGTTGGTACGAGCGATGGACCGGATTTTCATCCTGCATGCGGATCACGAG
Source organism: Betaproteobacteria bacterium (assembly GCA_018970545.1). Taxonomy (GTDB): domain Bacteria; phylum Pseudomonadota; class Gammaproteobacteria; order Burkholderiales; family Burkholderiaceae_A; genus Lacustribacter. The sequence goes on from JAGWWC010000026.1 coordinate 1,410, forward strand.
CAAAACGCCTCGACCTCGACGGTACGGCTCTGCGGCTCGTCGGGAACCAGCCCTTTTGCGGCGATCGCCTCGGGCGTGGCCTGCCTCTGGGGCCCTGCCCATGGGGGCGCCAATGAGGCCTGCCTGACGATGCTCGAAGAGTTGAATGCGACTGGAGGCGTAGCCAAGGTCGGTGAGTTCATGGAGAAGGTCAAAGACAAGAATTCGGGTGTGCGGCTGATGGGCTTTGGCCATCGGGTCTACAAGAATTTTGATCCGCGGGCCCGGCTCATGCAGGAAACATGCCGCGAAGTGCTGGGGGAACTCGGCCTTGAGAACGACCCCATCTTCAAGCTGGCAATGGCGCTGGAGAAAATTGCTCTCGAAGACGATTACTTCGTCCAGCGCAAGCTCTACCCCAACGTGGATTTTTATTCCGGAATCGTGCAGCGGGCCTTGGGCATACCGACCGATGCATTTACCTGCATTTTTGCGCTTGCCAGAACGATTGGCTGGATCAGTCAGTGGAAAGAGATGATTACCGACTCGGAATACAAGATTGGCCGGCCCCGGCAGTTGTTTGTGGGCCCAACCGCGAGAACCGCGAAGCCAGTCGCACAGCGGTAAAAACGAGAAAAGGGGGCTATGCCCCCTTTTTTATTTGGAGGAGCAGGGGTAAACTTCGGCGCGTCGGGTAGTTCAGCGGCTTCCCGACAAAGCGATTCGCAAGGCGGTGTGGCCGCCAAAGCGGAAGGTGAGTCCTGCATCGTGACCGGCCGAGGGCCGAGAAGGGTGAAGCATCATGATGAAGAGTTATCAACTCAATTCGTATTTGTTCGGCGCCAATGCGCCCTATGTCGAGGAGCTCTACGAGTCCTACCTCGATAACCCCGGCTCAGTGCCCGATAAGTGGCGGGCTTATTTCGATCAGCTGCAGATTCTGCCGGCGGCCAATGGTTCTGAGACTACCTCTGATGTTGCCCACGCCCCGATTGTCGAATCATTTGCTCAGCGGGCCAAGGCCAACGCGTTTTTGCCCCGAGTAGCAGAGCGTGACCTGTCGATTGCCCGCAAGCAGGTCCATGTCCAGTCGATCATCGCCGCCTACCGATTTCTCGGCGCCCGCTGGGCGGATCTTGATCCCTTAAAGCGCCAAGAGCGGCCCGTCATCCCAGAGCTTGAGCCCGGCTTTTACGATCTTACCGAGTCGGATCTTGACACCACCTTTCGGGCTGACAACTTGTATTTCGGTCAAGAGCAGATGACGCTGCGCGAGATCATCAAGGGCCTGCGCGATACCTATTGCGGCACCCTTGGTGCTGAGTACATGTATATCTCGGACCCCGCTGAGAAACGCTGGTTTCAGCAACGGCTGGAGTCCACGCGCTCGGCGCCACAATTCAACCCGGATAAGAAAAAACGCATTCTGGCCAAGGTCACTGCAGCAGAAGGCCTGGAGCGCTATTTGCACACCAAGTATGTCGGCCAAAAACGTTTCTCCCTGGAAGGCGGCGAGTCCTTTATCGCGTCGATGGATGAGATCATCCAGCGTTGCGGTGAGTTGGGCGCGCAAGAAATTATCATTGGTATGGCCCACCGTGGCCGGCTCAATGTGCTGGTGAACACGCTGGGCAAGGTTCCAAAAGATTTATTCTCAGAGTTTGAAGGCCAGCATGCCGATGATCTTCCGGCCGGTGATGTGAAGTATCACCAAGGGTTTTCAAGTGACATCTCCACTCCGGGCGGGCCAGTGCACCTATCGTTGGCCTTTAACCCTTCGCACCTTGAGATCGTGAATCCAGTTGTTGAGGGTTCAGTTCGGGCCCGGCAGGATCGTCGAGGAGATGACAAGGGCAATCAGGTGGTTCCCATACTGGTACACGGTGACGCCGCTTTTGCTGGTCAGGGGGTAGTCATGGAGACCCTGAACATGGCCATGACGCGCGGCTACGGCACCGGGGGGACGATTCATCTGGTCATCAACAATCAGATTGGATTTACGACTTCAGACCCACGTGACTCGCGGTCGACCAGTTACTGCTCAGATGTGGTGAAGATGATCGAAGCGCCAGTGCTGCATGTCAATGGCGACGATCCCGAGGCGGTCGTTTACGCAACCCAGATCGCCGTGGATTATCGGATGCAGTTCAATAAAGACATTGTGGTGGACATTGTCTGCTTCCGAAAACTGGGCCACAACGAACAGGACACCCCATCGCTGACCCAGCCGCTGATGTACAAGAAAATTGCTCAGCATCCGGGTACGCGCAAACTCTATGCGGATCGGCTCGAGACCATCGGTGTGATCCGCATCGGCGAGGGTGATGAGATGGTCAAAAGTTATCGTGCGGATATGGATGCCGGCACAAACCAGTCCTCACCTGTCATTTCAAATTACAAGGGCAAGTTTGCAGTCGATTGGTCAGCCTTTCTCAACAAGAAATGGACCGACGATGCCGATACCTCTGTGCCGGCTGCAGAACTGTCCCGATTGGCCGAGCGACTGACCACCATCCCCCCTAACTTTAAAGTCCACTCCCTGGTCGAAAAGGTTTTGGCAGACCGCCGTGCAATGGGCAAGGGCGAGTTGAACCTCGACTGGGGCATGGGAGAGCATCTTGCGTATGCCTCGTTGCTGGCAAGCGGCTACGCTGTTCGCATCACGGGTCAGGATGCTGGCCGCGGAACCTTTACGCACCGGCACTCTGTTTTGCATGATCAGAACCGCGAGAAATGGGATGCGGGCTCCTACATTCCGCTGCAAAACGTTGCCGCTGGTCAGGCGCCATTTTTGGTGATTGACTCGGTGCTGTCCGAGGAAGCAGTACTTGGTTTTGAGTACGGCTACTCTACTGCGGAGCCGAATTCGTTGGTCGTCTGGGAGGCCCAGTTTGGTGACTTCGTCAATGGTGCCCAGGTGGTCATTGATCAGTTCATCTCATCGGGTGAAGTGAAGTGGGGCCGGCAGTCCGGCCTGGTGATGCTGCTACCACACGGCTACGAGGGTCAGGGGCCCGAGCATTCTTCGGCCCGCCCCGAGCGTTTTATGCAGCTGTGTGCCGATACCAACATGCAGTTGGTTCAGCCCACCACCGGCGCACAGATTTTTCACGTGCTGCGCCGACAAATGATTCGGCCGTTCCGAAAGCCTCTGGTGGTGCTCTCACCAAAGTCCTTGCTGCGCAACAAGGAAGCCTCCTCGCCACTCGAGCTCTTTACCAAAGGTGGCTTTCAGACCGTGATTGGAGAGACCGACAAAACGATCGACGCCAAGAAGGTGACGCGCGTGCTGGCCTGTTCCGGAAAGATCTACTACGAGCTGACGAATGCGCGCCGCGACCGAAAAGCCACTGAGGTTGCGATCGTCCGTATCGAGCAACTCTACCCATTTCCACATAAGGCCTTTGCAGCAGAGCTGAAGAAATTTTCCAATGCGACTGAGGTAATCTGGGTGCAAGATGAACCGCAGAACCAGGGCTATTGGTTCCAGATTCAGCACAACCTGCTGGAAAACATGGCAGCGGGACAACGACTGGCGTACGCGGGCCGGCCGGCCTCCGCTTCTCCTGCGGTGGGCTACCTTGAGAAACACGCCGCACAACTCAAAGAGCTACTGAACAGCGCCTTTGGCCGAATCAAGGGCTTTGCCCACACAAAATAAAGACAAAGACAGAAAAAAGGGAGTGACATGTCAATCGTTGATGTAAAAGTTCCGCAGCTCTCAGAGTCCGTGGCGGAGGCCACGCTGCTGCAGTGGAAGAAGAAATCTGGCGAATCGGTCACGGCCGATGAAATCTTGATTGAGATTGAGACCGATAAGGTGGTGCTCGAAGTGCCAGCACCGTCTTCTGGAGTGCTGGCAGAAATCGTAAAGCCCGATGGCGGCACAGTCGTCTCGGGTGAGGTCATTGCGCGGATTGACTCCGAGGGCAAGGCTGCAGCGACAGCCCCTGCTAAGCCGGCCGCGTCGGGAGCGCCAGCCGCCGCGGCACCAACGCCCGCAGCCCCATCGACAGTGGTTCGTCCGGGCGCGCCGATCGCAATGCCCTCGGCCGCAAAGCTGATGGCCGAGACCGGGGTCACGCTGAGCCAGGGGACTGGCAAAGATGGCCGAATCACCAAGGCCGATGTCATGGCCGCACAACAATCAGGTGGATCTCGGCCGGGGGGTGCTGCAGGTCAGCCCTCAGGATTGCCGGCCGTCGCTGTCACTGCGGGCCTACCGCAGCCGGCGATTTCCCTCGGTCCAGAGGCGCAACTGGAGGGCCGGCCGGAGCAGCGAGTGCCGATGAGTCGCCTGCGCGCACGAATTGCAGAGCGATTGCTACAGTCTCAGGCGACCAATGCGATTCTCACTACCTTCAACGAAGTCAACATGGCCCCGCTGATGGCCATGCGCAAGCAGTATGGTGAACGTTTTGAGAAAGAGCATGGCGTCAAGCTTGGATTTATGTCGTTTTTCGTTAAAGCCGCGGTGGCGGCCCTAAAAAAATACCCTGTGTTGAACGCCTCAGTGGATGGCAATGACATTGTCTATCACGGCTACTTCGATATCGGGATTGCGGTGGGATCGCCTAGGGGTCTTGTAGTGCCGATTCTGCGAAATGTGGATCAGATGACCTTTGCTGATATTGAGAAAAAAATCTCAGAGTTCGGGGTAAAGGCCCGCGACGGAAAGATCTCGATCGAAGAACTGACGGGTGGCACTTTCTCAATCTCCAACGGCGGCGTGTTCGGCTCCATGCTCTCCACACCGATTATCAATCCGCCACAGTCAGCGATTCTTGGCATTCACGCCACTAAGGATCGTGCCATGGTTGAAAATGGGCAGGTTGTGGTGCGGCCGATGAACTATCTGGCAATGTCGTATGACCATCGCATCATTGATGGCCGTGAGGCGGTGCTTGGCCTGGTCACCATGAAAGAAGCTCTGGAAGATCCATCCCGCCTGCTGCTTGAAGTCTAAACGGAGATCCGTATGACCCAATATGACGTCGTTGTAATCGGATCTGGTCCGGCTGGCTATATCGCGGCGGTTCGCTGCGCGCAGCTTGGATTAAAGACTGCCTGCGTTGAAAAGTGGCGTAATCCTGATGGCGAGCTTGCCCTGGGCGGTACCTGCTTGAATGTCGGCTGCATTCCTTCAAAGGCACTTTTGTCCTCCAGCGAGGAGTATGAGAAAACCAGTCATCACCTGAGCAATCACGGCATCACGGTGAAGGGTGTCTCCATGGATATCCCCAAGATGCTCAAGCGCAAGGATTCGATTGTCTCGAAAATGAGCAAGGGCATCGAATTCTTGTTTCGCAAAAATAAGATTACTTGGCTCAAGGGCCACGGAAAATTCGCTGGGAGAAACGACGTCGGAATCCTGGTGGCAGTCGATGGCGACGAGCCTGAGACCGTCGTTTCCAAAAATGTCATTGTTGCAACTGGCTCGAACGCCCGCCACCTGCCGGGGTTAAAGGTCGACAACAAAATTGTCTGCGATAACGAGGGTGCCCTTGCGTTCGACAGCGTTCCGCAGAAGCTTGGTGTGATCGGTGCAGGCGTCATCGGCCTTGAACTGGGTTCCGTCTGGAGGCGCCTGGGTGCGGAAGTCACCATCCTGGAGGCGCTGCCCACCTTCCTCGGAGCCTGTGATGATGCGGTCTCGAAAGAGGCATTTAAGCTCTTTACTGGCCAGGGTCTGCACATTCACCTCGGCGTGAAAATCGGCGATATCAAGACCTCCGCCAAAGGGGCCAAGATCGCCTACACCGACAGTGACGGCAAGGCCCAGACACTCGATTGCGATCGGCTTATTGTCTCCATCGGTCGCGTCCCCAACACCGAAAGTCTGCAGCTTGATCAGGTGGGGCTCGCCGTGGATGGCCGAGGATTCATTCCGGTTGATGATTTCTGCCGTACGGCTCAGCCCGGAATCTACGCGGTGGGGGATGTGGTGCGGGGCCCCATGCTGGCCCACAAGGGTGAGGACGAGGGGGTCATGGTGGCCGAACTCATTGCGGGTCAGCATCCGCATATCAATTACGACTGCATCCCCTGGGTCATTTACACCTCGCCTGAGATCGCCTGGGTGGGTCGCACCGAGCAGCAGCTGGTGGCAGAGGGGAGAAAATACAAAAGTGGCCAGTTTCCCTTTGCAGCCAACGGCCGCGCCCTGGGCATGGATTCGCCGGACGGGTTCGTCAAAGTGCTGGCCGACGAAGAGACCGAGCAGATTCTGGGCGTGCACATCATTGGCATGGCTGCCTCTGACATGATTGCTGAGGCCGCAGTCGCGATGGAGTTTAAGGCTTCGGCGGAAGACATTGGACGAATCTGTCATCCGCACCCTTCGCTTTCTGAGGCGATGCGCGAGGCATCGCTGGCGATCTACAAACGCGCTCTGAATATGTAATTCCCGGGAAGGCATGGATGCTGCGCCGGATCTCGATCGTTCAGGCCTATCAGCAGCAGCTGGCTGAGCAGGGCTTTACTGCAGATTCTCCGCAGCTACGGGCTGCCGAGCGGCTTGAGCAGTGCGCCGAGGAGTGGGCTGACTACAAGGCCAAACGAGGCGGTACGCTTAAAAAGATGATTTCCAAGCCGGCGCTTCCCCGGGGCGTCTATCTCTGGGGCGGGGTCGGCCGAGGCAAGAGCTTGCTGATGGATTGTTTCTTTCAGCATGTGCCGCTTGAGCGTAAAGTGCGACTTCATTTTCATGAGTTCATGCGGGCTACGCATCGTGAAATGCACGAGCTGCGAGGCACCGAAAATCCACTCGATGAAGTGGCGCAGCGGGTGGCACGACGCTATCGGCTCATTTGTTTTGATGAGTTTCATGTGTCTGATATCGCTGACGCGATGATCCTGGAGCGGCTTCTGACCGCTTTATTCGATAGCCGCGTGGGATTTATCATGACGTCGAATTACCATCCTGATGATCTTTATCCCGATGGCTTACACCGCGACCGGGTGCTTCCGGCGATTGCGCTACTCAAAGACCGGCTGGATATTGTCAAAGTGGACGGCGGAATCGACTATCGTCGATTGGCTCGGGGCCAGTTCAGGGCGTATATCACCCCATTGAATGGGGAGACGGAGCACGAGATTCGCGTGATTTTTGGCCGCCTCTGCAGCGAGCAGCGGCAGCAGGCCTCGGGAGCGACGGTCAGCACCGAGGTACGCCTGCAAATCGAGGCTCGCGACATCGAGGCGCGGGGCCGTTGTGGCCGCGTCATCTGGTTTGATTTCGCCACACTGTGTGGCGGCCCCCGATCCCAGAATGATTACCTTGAACTAACCCAGCAATTTGATGCTGTCTTGTTATCCGGTGTGCCGATCATGACTGCGGCAATGGCCTCAGAAGCGCGGCGCTTTACTTGGTTGGTCGATGTACTCTACGACCACAAGGTCAAGCTGATTCTGTCCGCCGAGGCCGAAGCGGAGAAGCTCTATGTTGAGGGCACACTCGCCAATGAATTCAGCAGAACGGTAAGTCGACTCACCGAAATGCAATCGGAAGACTATCTGGCCTCAGCGCAGCGAGATGTGCAAAGCCGCTTTTAAGGCCCGCGGGCCACAAATCCTGGGTTTAGCCAATTTGGCTTTCCATACCGCAGGGGGCTGCCGTCAAGGCAAGTAACAATCCCACCGGCGGCCTGAACAATCGCCTGACCCGCGCACGTATCCCACTCCATGGTTGGACCACGGCGGTGATAGAGGTCAGCAGCGCCCTCTGCGATTCGTCCGAATTTCATTGCTGAGCCGAGATGATCTTGGCGCATACCGAGCTGTTGGGCCAGCGGCTGATGACTGCGACGGCTTGAGATTTGAACCGCACCATGAGCAGGCCGATGACGGCAGTGAATGTCTTGCCAGTCGCTGGCTGTATACGTTCGACGTTGGGCGGCAAAGCCGGAGCCTCCGCGATACATCACCCCGTGAATGGGCGCGTAGAGCATGCCAAAAAAAGCGTCGCTTCCGACTACCAGGCCACAATTGATGCTGAACTCACCCGTTCGAGCGATAAATTCTCGCGTGCCATCTAAGGGATCAATCAACCAGTAGGCTGGGGATGACCGAATAATGATGTCAACGTCCGATTGGCTGCGATGGTGTTGGCTATCTTCCTCTGAGATCACCGGCCAGAGCGGCGTTAACGACCTCAGGGCCGCCACCAATAGATCATGGCTTGCAATGTCTGCCTCGGTCACCGGAGTCTGGTCGTGCTTGGTCTGAATGTGGTGCTTGGGCTGATGATAGATTTCAGAGATGGCCTGGCCGGCGCTGACCAAGATTGGCTCCAGCAATTGGGCGATCTCCAAAAGGTCGAGGCGGGATGGCTGTTTTGGTTGGGGCAAGGGATAATCTCGGGCTATGCAGAGACTGAGGATTCTCCCATGGAGCTTGATGGTGGCCGGCACGCTATCGGGGACCGCTCTTGCGCAGACGGCCGTTGACCCCGATGCTGACCTCAAGGCAAGGCGCCCGCCACACGAGCGGCAGGTGGATCGGATCGAAGCCGAGCGGCTCGCCTTTCAGCGTGACCTTGCCAGTCGAGAGGAGGCCTGTCTAAAGCGATTCTTTGCCTCTCGCTGCTTGGATGAAATTCGACTGGAGCACCTCCGGCGTATGCGGGAATTCGATCTTCGAAAAGAGACCGAGCTGCAGGCGTTGCGCGACATCGAAGCCGAGATTCGCGCACGCAATCGTAGCCGTCGTGCTGAGAAAAAAACCGAGAGTGGTTCCTAATGAATTTTCTCAAGGACGTGAGAACACTGCAGCTGAGAGTGCTCGAGCTTGAGGCAGAGCACCGCGAGCTGGACCATCTGATTCATCAGCTACAGCAGGAGGGCTCACGGGATGAACTCCAGATCCGCCGGCTGAAGAAACGTAAGCTTCAGCTCAAGGATCAAATCTCGACGCTGCAGGCACAGCTCTCGCCAGATGTCCCCGCTTAAGGACCTCTTTGATGGGTCCGGCCCTATTGCTCGGTCAGGCGAGGGCTACTGTTTTCGATCGGGTCAGCTCAAGCTGGCCGAGGCGATTCTCGAGGCACTCAGTCAACAACAAATTTTGCTCGCAGAAGCTGGCACTGGTGTTGGCAAGACCTTTGCTTATCTCGTGCCACTGATGCTGGCCTCCGGCAAGTCCATCATCTCCACTGCCACAAGACATCTTCAGGATCAGCTCTATGAGCGTGATCTGCCTCGCATCAAGTTTGCGCTCGGCGTATCGCTACAAACTGCAGTGCTCAAAGGCCGCGCAAACTATCTCTGCCTGTATCGACTGGATCGCGCGCGGGAACAGGGCCGTTTTCAACGGCCCGATGACGCCCACCTGTTTTCGCAAATTGTCACGTTTTCTGGCCTTACGTCGACGGGCGATATCGCAGAATGCAGTGCCGTGCCCGAGCAGTCGCCAGTCTGGGCGATGGCCACCTCGACGCGGGAGAACTGTCTCGGCCAGTCATGCCCCCAATTCTCGGAGTGTTTTCTGATCAAGGCTCGGCAGCGCGCTGCCGAGGCGGACCTGCTGGTGGTGAATCATCATTTGTTGTGCGCCGACATGGCCTTGCGGGATGAGGGCTTCGGAGAGTTGCTGCCCTCGGCTGACCATGTCGTTATCGACGAGGCCCATGCCTTACCCGAGATTGCAACAGAGTTTTTTAGCCAGTCGGTCTCAACACAGGCCCTGAGCGGTCTGGCCCGAGACAGCCTGGCCGTTGGTCTTGAGCATGCGCGCGATGCGGCCTCCTGGCCGGATCTTTGTGGGGCAGTGGAACGCAGCATTATGGAAATGCGTAGCGCTTTGACCGAGAGGCCTGATCGAGACATCGGCGCCTCAGCTGCCGGGCCGCACAGCCGGATGGGGTGGGACCAGCTCTCTGCAAAAGAGCAACAGCGTTGGACCGATTTACTTCAGGGCATCGGGGTGGCGCTTTTGGCGCTACGTGAGGTGCTATCGCTGAATGCAGACCGACATGCGGAGCTCGCTCGGCTCGCCGCCTTTTCGCTGGAGCTCCACCAGCGGCTGGAGGCATTTCAGACGCACGAACCAGCGGCGATGGATGTGCGTTGGATGGAATTTTCTCGCTATGGAATAACGTTGCGCCGAACACCATACGAAATCGCAGCACGATTTCAAGAGGAGATCAATCGTCAGCCGAAGTCGTGGATCCTGCTGTCGGCCACGCTTGCCATCGCGGGCCGGTTTGATCACTTCCAGAGGCGTCTTGGCCTTGAGCATGCGAAGACGCTCATTGCCGAGAGCCCCTTTGATTTCCAGAGGCAGGGGCTGCTGCTGGTGCCGCATCCGCTGCCTGACCCAAAGCGGCCTGATCATATTTCGCAAGTCTTGCAACAGCCCGGTATCTTGGAGCTGCTCGAGGCGGTTAAGGGCGGGATTTTCCTATTGTGCACCTCACATCGCGCCGTTGGGCACGCCAGCCAATGGGCAACTCAGTGGGCCGCCGCACACCCTCAACGGCTGATCCTCGTTCAGGGCCAGGCACCCCGGCCCGCTTTAATCGAACAATTTCGCAGCCATGGGGCTGCCCTACTGATCGGTAGTCATAGCTTTTGGGAAGGAGTGGACGTGCCGGGTGAGGCACTCAGTCTCGTGCTGATTGACAAACTTCCTTTCGCGCCGCCCGATGATCCCGTCTTGCAGGCCCGATTGCGTTGGTGCGAGGCCCAGGGGGTCGACTCATTTTCCGCGCTGCAAGTGCCCGAGGCTGCCATTTTGCTAAAACAAGGTGTAGGCCGGCTGATTCGCTCGGAGTCTGATCGCGGTCTGGTCGTGATTGCTGATCGACGACTCGCCGAGACCGGATACGGACGACGCATGCTGCGCAGCCTGCCCAACTTCGCGCGCACTCGAGAGATCGGGCAGGCAGTGCAGTGGCTTCAGGCCGATCCGCATGGCCCACAGCCACTATCACTTACTCAGCCCTCACCAGAATTTGAATCGTGACAGTACTGAACGTGCTGCAGGCTCATGAGCGGCCACCGGTTTTTTTGTGGTGGGATCGTAGGGTGCCTTGAGATAGGCGCTGGCAGGAAAATTTTTCTGCAGCACACGACGTGCGTCCGCACTCAGTTCCGGCAAGCCCAGCTGCTCGTAGCCATTCATCATGATCGCCAAAGCCTCCTCAATGGCGGGAGCCTCTTGGTACTGCTTCACCACGGCCTGCGCTCGATTGACCGCAGCCAAGGTTGCGCCACGACGGTAATAGAAACGGGCGACATGTACATCGCTCGAGGCCAGCATGTTGACGAGAAACGTCAGGCGACCCGATGCATCTGCCGCGTAAGGGCTATTGGGAAATCGTGTAATCAGTTCTTTGAAGCTATCAAAGGCCTCTCGAGCAGCCTTTGGATCGCGCTCAGAGAGATCCTCTCCCGTGAATCGGGCCAGCAGATTCGACCGATCGTTGAAGTTGACCAGGCCCTTTAAGTACAGCACATAGTCGATGCGTTCATGGTTCGGATAAAGCTTGGTGAAGCGATCGATGGCCGCAAGCGCAAGCGCGTTCTCGCCTTCTTTCCAGTGCACAAAAGCGGTGTCAATCTGGGCCTGCTGGGCATGGCGGCCGAAGGGATACCGGGATTCAAGTTTTTCGAGTAGTTTGAGCGCGGCCGCCCAGTTGCCCGAGGCGATGTCCTCTTTTGCCTCTGCGTACAATTTGTCTGCGCTCCAGCCCAACGTCTCGTCTCGGGCAAGGCTGGTGGAGCCACAGCCCTGAAGGGCCAGCACGACGGCTGCACTGAACACGAGCAGCGACAGATAACGAATTGCACGAACCGAACGCCGATGAACAGCAGCGAGCATAGTCAGACCGATGGCCAGGAGGAAGAAGCCGCCGATTATATCGACCAGGATGAGTTCGACTTCGCGCCGGGGCGGGAAGGGCGTCGTCGGATCCTGGTCGCTGTGGCACAAGACGGCGCTCGCCTGGATCGCCTTCTGGCGGAATCTTTTCCAGAACTCTCTCGAACCTATCTGCAGAAATGGGTCGCTGAGGGGCAGGTTCTCCTGGATCATCGGCCCGCAACAAAGCCGAGCCAGATCGTCCGCACAGGCCAAGCGATTGAAGTTGTTCCTGCAGTGGCTGAGCCAGCTGAAGCCTGGCTTGCCGAACCGCTTCTTGCTGAGATCGTTTTTGAAGATGCAGATCTGATCGTGGTCAATAAGCCGGCGGGGCTCGTGGTACATCCCGGGGCAGGCCACCCGAACGGAACGCTCGCCAACGGCCTGATTGGCCACGCCCCCGAGATGGCCCAGGTGCCCAGGGCGGGGATCGTGCATCGACTTGATCGCGACACCACTGGCTTACTTGTGGCGGCCAAGACTCTCCCGTCCCAGGTCAGTCTGGTACGGCAGCTCGAGGCCCGGAAGGTCCGACGAACCTATTGGGCCCTGGTGTGGGGTTGTCCTCGCTTGGCGCGAGTATCCACCGGGTTCGGCAGAGACCAACGGGATCGAAAAAAAATGGCTGTGCTTCCAGAAGGACAGGGAAAGGAGGCGATTACTCGGATCGAGTCGGCCGAATTGGGTTTGCTATTTGGGCAGCCGGCAAGCCTCCTGAGGCTTCAGCTGGAGACAGGAAGAACTCATCAGATCCGAGTTCATCTCGAATACTTGGGCCATCCCTTGGTGGGAGATATCACCTATAAACTTCGTGCTCCCCACGCAAATCGCCTTCTAGGGGGAAAAGACATCATTCAAAATCTTATTCCAGGACAGGCTCTTCACGCTCAAAATCTCGAATTTATCCACCCTGTTTCGGAAAAACTGATGCGATTTTCCTGCCCACCTCCGTCGGGGCTGGCTCGGGTCCTTGAATTGGCGGGACTCGGGGAAGGCATCCGCTGATGCCCTCCGCCTTAGACCCCGATACCGAACCAATCGACGCGCTCATCGAGCGAGTAACGCCTTGGTTTGAGCCGGTTGCAGAGGGCGTAGACCGAATTTCTGGGGTGTTTCCGGCCGGGATAGTCGCATTCCAAACCCACGCGCGGGGTGGCGTGTCGGGGGGCGCCTACGCGAGTTTTAATCTAGCGGCGCATGTGGGGGATCAGCCCGAAGCGGTCAGAGAGAACCGGGCCAGATTAAAAAATTGTTGCGCAACAAATCTGATCTGGCTGGATCAGACTCATGGCGCGGGGGTGCTTGAAATTCACCCCTCTCTGAGTAGTCAGACTGGCAGTTTTTCAGCCGACGCTGCCCTTACCGGCGAATTTGGTCAGGCCTGCGCGGTAATGACCGCTGACTGCCTTCCCATTTTGATTTCACAGAGTCGGTTCCGGACTGTTTTGGCGATCCACGCTGGTTGGCGGGGAATCGCCGCTGGGGTGATTGAGGCCGGTCTTGGCGCAGCTGCCAGGCGCCGACCGGGGCCTGATCAGTGGACGATTTGGTTGGGGCCATGCATCGGGCCGCACGCCTACGAAGTCGGGAAAGAGGTGCGGCAGGTCTTTGTAGATCAAAACGCCGGCGCCGATCGCGCGTTTCGCGAATCCACGAAGCGGAAAGACAAGTTTTACGCAGACCTACGGACGCTCGCCGAGCAGCGGATTCTCCGTTGGTTCGCCTCTCATCCAGAGGTTCTACTGACTGCCAAGTCAGAGACCAGCCTGGCTGGCAGGCCGCTTCGAATCGCCCGCAATACGGAGTGCACTTACCAAGACAGTGGCCGCTATTACTCATTTCGCCGCCAATCCATCACCGGCCGAATGGCAAGCCTGATTGCACTGCAACCCATTTGACACTGCATATTCCGCTATGCAGAATCGATCGCCTAAAAGCGAGACAGGCGGGGGAGAAGAGCGTCGATGCAGCGCGATCAAGAGTCAGAGAAAAAACCGGCAAAGCCGCGAATTCGGCCCAGGAAAAGCGTGGCCCCAAGGGCTTCGGCTCCGAAAACACCGAGCAGGCCCAAACGCGAGCCTGCTGCAGGTTTTGAACCGAGCCTCGCTGCCGCTGCGCTGACGCCCAATCTCCCAAAGCTGCCCAGTATGCAGCTCATTCCCGAGCGCATGCAGGCCATCCAGAAACAGTACCTCGAGGACCTGGGCCGGGTCTTGGTCTCCAAGCCGGAGATGGAGAAGATGGCCGCCCAAGACAAGCGGTTTGATAGCCCCACCTGGATGGATTCGTTCTTTACTGGCATCGCCGCGCTCTACGTGCTCAATGCCAAAACATTGACCGCGATGACCGACGCGGTCCAGACCGACCCCAAGACACAAGCCCGCCTGAAGTTTCTCGTGCAGCAATGGGTGGACGCGACCTCTCCGGCCAACTTTTTTGCGACCAACCCTGAGGTCCACAAGAAGATGCTGGAGTCGCAAGGCGAGAGCCTGCGAACAGGGATTGAGAATCTCGTTCACGACATGCGAAAGGGCAGAATATCTCAGACAGATGAGACTGCCTTTGAGATTGGAAAAAACGTTGCAGTCACGCCGGGCGAAGTTGTTTATCAAAATAAGCTGCTGCAGCTGATTCAGTACAAACCCACCACCGAAAAGGTGGGGGCGGTGCCGATCCTATTCGTACCACCGAGTATCAATAAGTTCTACATCATGGACCTGCAGCAAAACAGCTCCCTGGTGAAGTTCACGGTCGATCAGGGCAACACGCTATTTCTCGTCAGCTGGATCAATGAGCAAGACGAGCGCAGTCAGCTGACATGGGATGACTACGTGAGCGAGGGCATTCTCAAGGCAATCGATGTCGTACTGGACATTACCGGCCAGCCCAAGACCAACGTATTGGGATTCTGCATCGGTGGAACCATCGCCGCCACTGGCTTGGCGCACCTTGCCGCGCGGCACGAAGAGAAGGTCAACAGCTTCACGCTGATGACAAGCTTGCTGGATTTCTCCAACACTGGTGTGCTCGATGTATTCATCGACGAGCAACACTGCCGGATGCGTGAGCAGCAGCTTGCCAAGGGCGGGCTCATGAAAGGCAGCGAGCTCTCCAGCACATTTTCTTTCCTGCGGCCGAACGATCTTGTCTGGAACTATGTTGTGAACAACTATCTGAAGGGCGAAAAACCAGTGCCCTTCGATCTGCTGTACTGGAACTCCGACAGCACCAACCTTCCGGGGCCATTTTTCGCTTGGTATCTGCGCAACATGTACCTGGAAAACAATCTTGTGCAGCGAAATCGTCTCACGATCGCTGGCCAAAAAATGGACCTCTCCAGTATCCAAGTGCCGATCTATGCCATGGGAGCGCGCGAGGATCACATCGTGCCCTGGGATGCAGCGTGGAAATCGGCACAGGCACTCGGTGGCCCAAAGCGATTCGTGCTCGGGGCCAGCGGCCACATCGCTGGATCGATCAATCCAGCATCAAAAAATAAACGCAGCTTCTGGGTAAACGACGCCTCTGCTGCCTCGCCACAGGAGTGGCTGGATGGCGCTACCGAGGTCGCCGGCAGCTGGTGGAATGATTGGGCCGAATGGCTTTCCCAGCATCGGGGCGGGATGGTGGACGCGCCCCGCCAATGCGGGGCGGGCCGTTTTAAGCCCATCGAGCCGGCGCCGGGTAGCTACGTCCGTGTTCGAGCAGTTTCGACCGCGTAAAGCGCATTACAAAATTAAAACGAACGTATTCACACGATTTCCAATCAGAAGGAAGACAACATGACACAGCGCATTGCATACGTTACCGGGGGCATGGGAGGCATTGGGACCTCGATTTGCAGAAAACTTCACGATGCAGGCCATAAGGTCATCGCAGGCTGCGGCCCCACGCGAGATGCACAGAAGTGGCTGGATGAACAGAAGAAAGATGGCTATACCTTTTATGCCTCAGTCGGTAATGTGAGCAGCTGGGACTCCACCGTCGAAGCGTTTGCGAAAGTCCGAAGCGAGCATGGAAACCCAGACATCCTCGTGAACAACGCCGGCATTACCCGTGATGGCGTCTTCACAAAAATGACGCGCGCCCAGTGGGATGAAGTCATTGATACCAATCTAAACAGCCTCTTTAATGTCACCAAACAGGTGGTCGAGGGCATGGCCGCAAAAGGCTGGGGCCGGATTGTGAATATCTCCTCTGTCAATGGCCAGAAAGGCCAGTTCGGACAGACGAACTATTCAACTGCAAAAGCGGGCATCCACGGCTTTACCATGGCCTTGGCGCAGGAGTTAGCGTCCAAAGGCGTTACGGTCAATACGATCTCGCCGGGCTATATCGGCACGGATATGGTCCGCGCCATCAAGCCCGAAGTCTTGGAAAAGATCGTGAACTCGATTCCGGTGAAGCGTCTTGGAACGCCAGACGAGATTGGTTCGATGGTGACGTGGATCTCCTCGGAGGAGGGCGGCTTTGCTACGGGGGCTGACTTTTCGCTCAACGGCGGACTCCACATGAGCTGATGTCTGAGCGCAAATCAACGTGATCAATTGCCCATTTGAAACTCAATTTCTAGAAAAGCACTAGCCACCCATGAATGACTCAGCCTCGCGCCTCATTAAAAAGTATCCGAACCGCCGACTATATGACACCCAGACCAGCACTTACATTACGCTGGCCGATGTCAAGCAGCTGGTGTTGGCCGGGGAGTCATTCACCGTGATCGATGCGAAGTCGTCGGAAGACTTGACCCGCAGCATCCTGCTTCAAATCATTCTCGATGAAGAGTCCGGTGGCGTGCCCATGTTTTCCGCGACGATGCTCTCGCAAGTCATTCGGTTTTACGGAAACGCCATGCAGGGCATGATGGGCGACTATCTGGAAAAAAATATTCAAGCATTCGTTGAAATACAAAGCAACTTGCAGGAGCAATCGCGTCGACTGGTCGACTCCAAAGGTGGTGCGTTCCCATCGGCCGATGCTTGGACACAGTTTATTCAAGGCCAGGCGCCGATGATGCAAAACCTCATGTCCAATTACATTGATCAGAGCAAGAACGTATTTATGCAGATGCAGGAGCAGATGCAAAAAAATACGCAGTCCATGTTCCAAGGCTTTCCCTTTCCCGGCGCCAAGACCGACGACACCAAGAGAGAATGACTTCAGCCCGCGTTGGCTTTGTCTCGCTGGGCTGCCCCAAGGCGCTGGTTGACTCCGAGCGCATCATCACGCAGCTGCGGGCCGAAGGCTATGAGATTGCGCCTGACTACGAGGGCGCAGACCTTGTGGTCGTCAATACCTGCGGCTTTATCGATGATGCGGTTCAGGAGAGCCTGGATGCCATCGGTGAGGCCTTACAGGAAAACGGTAAGGTCATTGTGACGGGCTGCCTGGGCGCAAAGGCGTCGGGCTCGGGCAACAACCTGATCAAAGAACTTCACCCGAGTGTACTTGCCGTAACGGGGCCACACGCCACCGCCGAAGTCATGCAGGCGGTCCACCACCATCTGCCCAGACCCCATGATCCTTTCACCGACTTGGTTCCAGAGCAGGGGATTCGCCTCACGCCTCGGCATTACGCGTACTTAAAGATCTCCGAGGGATGCAATCACCGCTGCAGCTTTTGCATCATCCCCAGCATGCGCGGAGATTTGGTCTCCCGGCCAATCGGTGAAGTCATGCGCGAGGCAGAAAGCCTGGTGAAGTCGGGCGTGCGGGAGCTCCTGGTCATCTCGCAAGACACCAGTGCCTATGGCGTCGATCTGCAGTATCGGACTGATTTCGTTGCCGGCCGGCCGGTGCGTACCCGCATGACAGAGCTTTGTAAAGAATTGGGCCAGCTGGGTGTCTGGGTACGGCTACATTATGTGTATCCCTATCCGCACGTGGACGACGTCATTCCGCTGATGGCCGAAGGGAAAATTCTTCCCTATTTGGATGTGCCCTTTCAGCACGCCCATCCAGCGGTCTTAAAGCGAATGAAGCGGCCCGCAAGCGGTGAGCGCAACCTTGAGCGAATTCAGTCCTGGCGATCCATTGCGCCTGAGATCACGATTCGCAGCACATTTATCGTAGGCTTTCCTGGCGAGACCGAAGCAGAGTTTGAAAGCCTGCTTGAGTTCTTGGGACAGGCCGAGCTAGACCGTGTCGGCTGCTTTGCATATTCCCCAGTGGCGGGCGCGACCGCCAATGACCTTCCGAATCCGGTGCCCGAGGCCGTTCGGCTTGAACGACAAGAGCGGTTGATGCAGACCCAGGCAGCGATCTCGCAGCGGCGTCTGCGTCGGTGGGTCGGCAAACGGGTTCGCGTGCTGGTCGATGACATTGATCAATCGCAGGGGATTCTTATCGGGCGTACCATGGCAGATGCACCCGAGATTGACGGGATTGTGCGCATCGCGCCTGATCCCAATTCCCGTCATCCGGTGCCTGCTCGGATTGGTGACTGGGCAACTGTTGATATTGTTGATTCAGATGACCATGACTGTGATGCAATTTTTATTAGGGAGACATCCGTATGAGAGAAGTCGTCGTTTTAAGTGCAGTCCGCTCCGCAGTGGGCAGTTTCAGTGGCACCCTATCGGGGATTGAGCCGGCCGATCTCGGCGGCATGGTCATGAAAGAGGCCGTAAAGAGGGCGGGGGTAGATCCCGGAAAAATAAATTATGTATCGGTGGGCAATTGCATCCCAACCGAATCCCGGTCGCCTTACCTCGCTCGCGTGGCGGCAATCAACGGCGGACTCCCCATGGAATCGGTTGCCGTGACGCTGAATCGCTTATGCGGCTCTGGACTTCAGGCAATCGTCTCGACCTCGCAGGCCATCATGCTCGGCGACTGTGATTTTGGCGTGGGGGGCGGTGCTGAGAGCATGTCCCGTGGCGGCTATCTGTCGACCGCAATGCGTACCGGCGCCCGCATGGGGGACACCAAGATGATTGACATGATGGTCGCCACGCTGACCGATCCGTTTGGTGTGGGCCACATGGGCATCACCGCAGAAAATCTCGCGGTGAAGTGGAAGATTTCTCGTGAAGAGCAGGACGCTTTTGCGCTCGAGTCGCAGAATCGGGCCGCGAAAGCGATCGCCGAGGGCCGTTTCAAAAGCCAGATTGCGCCGATCACCATCTCGACCCGCAAAGGCGACGTGATCTTTGATACCGATGAGCATCCCAAGGCCACAAGTCTGGAAGCGCTGGCCAAGATGAAACCCGCATTTAAAAAAGATGGCACGGTCACTGCCGGAAACGCCTCAGGAATTAATGATGGCGCATCGTTTTTCGTTTTGGCCGAAGCCAAGGCCGCTGCCAGCGCCGGCTACAAGCCAATTGCCCGATTGGTGAGTTACGCTGTCGCAGGCGTGCCCAATGAAATCATGGGTGAGGGCCCGATTCCCGCTTCAAAAATTGCTCTTCAGCGTGCGGGCCTGGGCCTCGATAAGATGGATGTCATTGAATCCAACGAGGCCTTCGCCGCTCAAGCGCTGGCGGTGACCAAGGGCCTGGGCCTGGATCCCGCCAAGACCAATGTCAATGGTGGTGCAATCGCGCTCGGCCATCCCGTCGGTGCCTCAGGCGCCGTGATTGCGACGAAGGCGCTGCACGAGTTGCATCGTGTCAACGGCAAGTACGCCCTGGTCACGATGTGTATTGGCGGCGGCCAAGGCATCGCCGCAGTATTTGAGCGTCTCTGATTAGGTCTTAAGCCCGAGCACCTGCACCCGCTTGTTGTGAAAGCGGAGCAGGGCGCTCAGGGTGTGCATGGCCTGTAGGGTGCTGGGCACCTTACCCGACTCAATCCTCTGCTGGTCATTTTCGGTGGCGTAGACCTGATGCCGCTGGGCTTTGATCATCTCGCAGAGGTTCTTGACAACATTTTTTGCCACCATCGGATTGGTTTTCACAATAATTTCGAAGGCCGGCGCTGGGAGAAACAACAGCTGAGTAATTTCGATGGAATCCACTGAAGCGGATCGGGGCTGGCCATCGATCAAACCAAATTCCCCCACCGATGCGCCCGGCTCTAAGGTTGCAAGAATTTTTAACGGCTCACCATTGGCCGCCGGCAGATAGACGCGCAGCCGCCCCTTGAGGACAACATACAGGCCGGTTGGCTTATCGCCAATATGAAAAATGGTGGTATCCGCCTCAAAATCCTCGGTCTTGGTGTACTGCATGATCGTCATTAGATCTGCAGTGCCAAGCCCTCTGAAAAACGAAATGTTTCCGATCGCGGCGGTGTCCATGGTCTTAACAGTTATCGGTGGATGCGATGGACGCTCTCCAGCGTTACTCCTCTGACAGACCTTCTAGCGTTGGAATTGGCCCGAGCGCTTTCGCTTTTGGATCGTAACGGTCGTTTGGATTCTTCTCGTCGACCGCCTCGCCAATCGTGATTCGTGCATTACCAGGCCCGCGGGCAGGGGGGCTGACAACAGATGCGTCTGTCTCTGGCGCTCTGCGCAATGCTTCACCTGCGCGCCCTCGGCTCGCCTGATAGAACTCCCCGCGTTCTTCGCGTCTTAACGCATCGGGCCCGAGTTTGCCCTTCTCCAGCGGCGCCTTCAGATACTCAGCCGGGTGTTGGATGCTGTTGACCTTCACGGCGTAGCGGCCGTTTTTAACGCCGTATTTGCCGCGGATCACCGGCAGGCCATCGACATAGACGGTGACGGGATCGACAATCTCAATGGGGATGATCTCGCCTACTGCCATGGAGAGCACATCGCCCAGATGCATCTCTTTTCTAGCCAGCACTGCCACAGCCGTCACGGGGGCAGACTGGACTTCGTTATTCAGTTTATCGACCCAGACCTGATCGGGCTCGGAGACGAGCTGCATGTTTTCGTATAAAACGCCCTTTAAAGGCTCTAGGACCCAAAACGGGATGCACAGATCCACATCGCCTTCTCGGCCGTTGATGTCGATGGTGAACTTGGCGTGCATCACCATCTCCTGGGGGCTGGTGATTTTCGCAAACGCGAAGTTCGTTTCCTGGCGCATGAAGTCAAACTTCATCTCATGGACCGACTTCCAGGCT
>JAGWWC010000027.1 GCA_018970545.1 Betaproteobacteria bacterium
GAGCAACAAAAGCAACGTTCGTCATAACAACTCCTCAGTGGGAATAAACAATAAAAACTTCTTCTTCAAAAAAACCAGGCTCTGATGTTTTTTCAGTGCCCCTCATGAGCCTGGCCGAGATACACCAAGGTCAGCATCATGAAGATGAAGCCCTGAAGTAACACGATCAGGATATGGAAGATTGCCCAGATGGAGCCGGCGATCACATGGCCTACAAAGCCAAACAGTGTCGCCGTGCCACCCAGCAGAGCAATCAAACAAAATACGAGCTCGCCGGCATACATATTTCCGAAAAGCCGCATGCCAAGCGAAACGGTCTTGGCAACAAATTCAATAATGTTTAGGCCGAGGTTCGGCAGCCAGAGCGCGGGATGGGAGCCAAACGGCGCACAGAACAGCTCATGAACAAACCCGCCAAGGCCTTTGATTTTGACGTTATAAAAAATCATTAACGCAAATACACCGAGAGCCATGCCGAGGCTTCCGTTTAAATCAGCGGTCGGCACAATACGGTGGTAATGAATGACGCTATCTAAGCCCGTCACAGCGAATAAAAAGTGCGGCAAATCCACCGGCAAGAGATCCAGGGCGTTCATAAAGATCACCCACAGAAACACGGTGAGTGCCAGCGGGGCAATGAACTGCCGGTTGCCATGCACGATGGATTTCGATTGCTCTTCGACCAATTCCACCACGAGCTCGACAGCGGCCTGGAAACGGCCCGGCACGCCGGATGTGGCCTTGCGTGCTGCCGACCAGAGCAGCAGGATCACCAGCAGCCCCATGGAGACCGACCAAAACATGGTGTCCAGATTCAGCACAGAAAAATCGACAATCGACTCCTGTGGCTTGCCGGTTGTCGTGAGATGCCCCAGGTGATGAATGATGTATTCGGAAGCGGTTGGGGCGGTATTGGATGCCATTCGGTTTTGCTCTTGTTTTTCTAAATCAGAACTGCGATTGTCGATATCCCTTAAAGCGCTTGCTATTCTAAATTCTTTTCAAACATCACCTGCCCGGCTCGCCCGACTCGGGCGCTGTGCGTTGGTCCCAGCGCTGCTGAAACCAGGGCGCCAACAGCAAGGACTTCAGCGCAACAATGATTCCCGCAATAAAAGCTCCCCATGACAGGGACGCGATCCACTGGCTACACAGCCACAACAACAGCACCGATAGGCCAATCTTTACAAACTCGCCCACCAGCAACACGACAGGCACAACATGGGAGGCGCTGGCCTTGATCCGCATCGCCAATAAGGCATTCGGAATAACGATTGAGCCTCCCCCAGCCACTAGCGAAAGGGCCTGCATTGGGCCCCACACCAGCAAAACCAAAACCCCCGAGAGCAGTGTAATGACGGCCTGAAGTCCAACCGCGATCAACACTTTTTTGTCTTTTTTCTCGCCCCGATTTTCGGGGCGTAGCTCACTGCACTAAAGGGCCCCAGAGAATAGCCGCGCCCAAGATCGGGTGTCAATTTAAGCCCGGCCACAAGGGCATCATCGTCGCTGTCCGATCAAGTCTCTGGCAGGCCCTCTGGGGCCAATAAGGCAATTACTCCGTCTAGCTCGTCCATGTTCGAAAAACGAATCGCAAGTTCGCCACTTCCGCCCCGGGCCTGCTTGAGCACTACTGGCAGGCCGAGTGCGTCGGAGATCTGATCTTGGACTCGCATCCAGTCACGCGAGGCCGAAGGTGCGGTTTTAGCGCCTGACTTCTTTGGGGCGATCGTGACCTGCGACTTGGCCACGAGCCGCTCGGCCTCTCGAACCGAAAGGCCCTCGGCGACAATGCGCTGGGCAAGGGATCGCTGCAAAGCCACTGGCAGCGGCAAAAGCGCTCGGGCATGGCCCGCATCAATGGTCTGCTCGCGGAGCAGCTGCTGCACGGGCGCTGGCAGCTGAAGCAGCCGCAGCAGATTGGTGGTCGCACTTCTTGAGCGGCCTACGGCCTTGGCCGCCTGCTCGTGAGTCAGCCCAAACTCACGAATCAGCCGATCAATGCCCTGGGCCTCCTCCAGCACGGTGAGGTCCTCGCGCTGCAGGTTTTCAATCAGCGCCATCGCCAGCGCGGCCTGGTCATCGACATCGCGCACCAGGACGGGCACTTCTTTTAAGCCTGCGATCTGGGCAGCCCTGAATCGTCGCTCACCAGCAATGATCTCGTAGCTCGCTGCACCTGCTGCCGAGCGCGCAAGCGGCCGAACAAGCAAGGGCTGCATGATTCCTTGGGCACGAATTGATTCAGCAAGCTCTTCAAGGCTTTGCCCATTCATGGCCTGCCGGGGCTGGTATTTCCCCGGTTTGAGCAGAGAAATTGCCAGGCTTTGCTGCGCGCTTTTTTGCGTTGAGGCCGGACTTGCCCCACCCAAAAGTGCATCTAATCCCCTCCCGAGGCCCTTCTTTTTCAGGCTGCTCACATGTCCTCCGTTTGCTCAGCTCGGCTCAGCCGGCTGATTAGTTCTTCCCCAAACTCAAGATAGGCCTTCGAGCCCCGCGAACCGGGGTCATAGACAATGCCGGGCTGGCCAAAGCTTGGCGCCTCCGCAAGCCGAACGTTGCGAGGAATCACGGCCCGAAACACCTTATCCCCGAAATGGGCCACCAGCTGATCCGAGACCTGCTGAGAGAGCGTCATTCGAGGGTCAAACATGACCCTCAAAAGCCCGACCACTTCGATTTCTGGGTTTAGGTTCGCATGAACCCGTTTGATCGAATTCACGAGGTCCGACAATCCCTCGAGTGCGAAATACTCGCACTGCATCGGAATGATGACGCCGTGCGCTGCGCACAGTCCATTTAAAGTCAAAAGAGAGAGCGAAGGCGGGCAGTCTAAAACTACAAAATCGTAGTCCTCTGCCACCGGTGTTAATGCGCCCGCCAAGCGATGTTCGCGGCCCTCAAGGCCTACCAGCTCAATCTCGGCGCCTGCTAGATCACGATTGGCGGCCAATACATCGTAGCCGCCATCGGCGGAGTGCAGCCGCGCATCGGCAGCCCCCGCCAAACCGAGCAGCACTGGGTACACCGTCTGGGCTACAGCCTGTTTGTCGATGCCGCTTCCCATCGTGGCGTTGCCTTGGGGGTCAAGGTCAACCAACAACACGCGCTCGCCGAGTCGCGAGAGTGCTGCGGCGAGATTCACTGCGGTCGTGGTCTTTCCTACGCCGCCCTTCTGGTTGGCAATCGCATAAATCCGGGCGCTCATTTTTCCCATCTCGCCAAAATCAAGTGCCGTTCTGCAGAAAGGCCGGGAACGTCCAGACGAATCGCCGGGCGGGTCCTAAGTTGTATGCTCTGATTGGCCATTCTAATAAGTAAATGTTCACTAACTTTTTTATCCTTACGACCTATCATCGCCGCCCACCACGTCCCGGGGCCGGAAATTCCTGCCGTCAGCGCGAGAAATGACTGCAAGTCCGCAAATGCCCGAGAGGTAATCAAATCCACCCTCAGCTTTCCGGAGAGGTCCCTGACATCAGATTCGATCACCCTGACCCGGCCGGCCCAGCCCAACTGTCCGATGACATGCCGCAAAAACGCTGCTTTTTTTTGTTGCCGCTCAATAAGATCAAATCGGGATTCTGGCATGACCGCAGCCCAGACGACTCCCGGGGCGCCCATGCCACTGCCTACATCCGCAATCCGGCCGTCGGCAAAGCCGCCGCAGGCCTGCAGCACCGCCTGCCAAGCTGCCAGGCTGTCCAGGATGTGTCTGGTCACCTGTTCGTCCGGGGACTCAATCGCAGTTAGGCTATGGACCTGATTCCAGCGATTGAGTAGCTCAAGATAGTGTCCCAGCATCGCGGCCTGAGGTGCCGAGAGCACAAATCCGGCCGATGCACATGCCGCCGAAACCTGCTCCTCTGCTGACCCCAAATACTGGGCCGCCTGGGACTGTCCCACAGGCTAGGCCGCCTTCTGATCAGAGTCGAACTGCTGGGCCGCCCGCAGGCGCTTGAGATGGATCCACAGCAGCGAAATGGCTGCGGGCGTCACCCCCGAGATTCGAGCCGCCTGGCCAAGGGTCGTGGGCCGGATTGTCTCGAGCTTTTGCCGAACCTCAATCGACAGGCCGCGAACCGACCCATAGTCCATGGCCTCTGGGATACTGGACCGCTCCTGGGCCTGATTGCGGGCCACCTCATCCTGCTGGCGGGCAATATAGCCCGCATACTTGGCCTGAATTTCAACCTGCTCTATGACCGCGTCTGGCAACTCCGCAGGGGGCTGCAAGGACATCTGGCCCCGATGGTCGACCATTGCGGCTAGATCCTGCCATCTGACCTCAGGCCGCTTCAGCAACTCGATGGCAGCGATCTCTCGATCCAGATCGGCCGAAACCGCCGCCTGAAGACTGCTCACCGGGAAGCGCTTTGGCCCGACCAGCAGCTCGCGCAGCCGCGCCGACTCCTTCTCGATGAGCTCCCGCTTTTCGCAAAATGCCCGCCACTGGACCTCACCAATTAAGCCCAGCCGTCGGCCAGCATCGGTCAGCCGAAGGTCCGCATTGTCCTCGCGCAGGCTTAGCCGGTACTCGGCCCGGCTCGTAAACATTCGGTAAGGCTCAGTCACGCCTCGGGTAACGAGATCGTCAGCCAAAACGCCCAAGTAAGCCTCATGCCGAGCCGGCACCCAGGGTTCCCGCTGCAAAACCTGAAGCGCTGCATTCAAGCCCGCCAGGAGCCCCTGGGCTGCCGCCTCCTCGTAGCCGGTGGTACCGTTGATTTGGCCGGCAAAAAACAAGCCGGAAATTGGCTTGGTCTCAAGCCATGGCTTCAGGCCTCGGGGGTCAAAATAATCGTATTCAATGGCATAGCCCGGGCGAAGAATGTGGGCCTCTTCAAGGCCCCGCATCGAGCGGACGAGTTCCAGTTGAACATCAAAGGGGAGGCTTGTTGAAATGCCGTTGGGATAGACCTCATGGGTCGTCAGGCCCTCGGGTTCGAGATAAATCTGATGGGAGGCCTTATCAGCAAATCGGTGAACCTTATCCTCAATCGACGGGCAGTAACGCGGGCCCACCCCCTCAATCACACCGGTAAACATCGGCGAACGGTCTAGGCCCGACCGAATAATGTCGTGGGTCTCTGAATTGGTATGCGTAATCCAGCAGGGCACCTGCTGCGGGTGCATGGCCGGATTTCCCATAAAGGAAAAGACTGGGATAGGCGATAAGTCTCCGGCTTGCTCAGCCAGCACCGAATAATTAATTGTGCGGCCGTCAATTCTTGGCGGAGTGCCGGTCTTAAGCCGGCCCTGGGGCAGCCTCAGTTCTTTCAGGCGGGCGGAAAGTCGAATCGAAGGCGGATCCCCCGCCCTACCCCCAGGATGATTTTCCAGCCCAATATGGATTTTTCCGTCCAAAAAGGTGCCGGCTGTCAGTACGACCTTATGGCCCCTAAATTCAATTCCCGACTGGGTTCGCACCCCAGAGACTCGGTCAGCTTCTACCAGGATATCGTCTGCCGCCTGCTGGAAAAGCCAGAGGTTTTGCTGCGCCTCAAGCCGACTTCGTATCGCTTTTCGGTAGAGAACGCGGTCCGCCTGTGCCCTGGTCGCGCGGACTGCCGGGCCCTTGGAGCTATTGAGAATGCGAAATTGAATCCCCGCCTCGTCCGTGGCAATCGCCATCGCGCCCCCCAGGGCGTCGATTTCCTTCACCAAATGGCCCTTACCAATGCCCCCAATGGACGGATTACACGACATCTGTCCGAGGGTTTCCAGGCTATGGGTCAGCAGAAGCGTGGCGCAGCCCATCCGTGCGGCAGCAAGGGCTGCCTCGGTGCCCGCATGGCCGCCGCCGACCACAATGACGTCAAAATTTTTAGGAAAAATCATTGTTTCACGTGAAACATCGGCGGCCTCTCAGGGGCCGACGCGGCCCAAACGATCTGCGGGGACCTAAAGTCCCGCAATCGTAACGAATTTAACTTCTAAATACTCATCAAGACCGTATTTGGAGCCCTCGCGGCCTAGCCCTGACTGCTTCACGCCGCCGAAAGGACCGACCTCTGTCGAGAAGTTGCCAGTATTGACTGCAACCATGCCGGACTCCAGAGCCTCAGAGACTCTAAAAATACGGCCCACATCTCGAGAGTAAAAATAGGCCGCCAGTCCGAATTCAGTATTGTTGGCCATTGCAACGGCCTCTTCTTCGGTTTTAAATCGAAACAACGGGGCCACAGGACCAAAAGTCTCTTCCCGCGAAATCAGCATCGAAGGCTTAACCTCAGCCAAAACCGTCGGCTCGAAAAATAAGCCACCCAGCGAATGGGGCTTGCCGCCCACCAGCACTTTGGCGCCGCCCGATACCGCATCCAAGACATGGCTTTGCACTTTCTCCAAAGCCGCAGCCTCGATCAGCGGTCCGACCTGAACGCCCGGCTGAACTCCGGGCCCCACGCGAAGCTGGGCAACCTTCTCTGAGAGCTTTCGCGCGAAGCTGTCGTAAACACCGTCCTGCACGTAGATGCGATTCGCGCATACACACGTCTGTCCGGCGTTGCGGTATTTCGACGCCATAGCGCCCTCGACTGCCGCATCAATGTCGGCATCATCGAACACAATAAATGGCGCATTACCGCCAAGCTCTAGCGAGAGTTTTTTGACCGTATCCGCGGACTGCCGCAGCAAAATACGGCCTACCTCAGTCGACCCCGTAAAGGACACTTTTTTGACCCGGGTGTCCTGGCACAGCACGAGGCCGATTTCGGGGGCGGCTGCGGCATCTCCGACCACCACATTAAATACCCCGGGAGGTATGCCTGCCTGCTCCGCTAGATCGGCCAAGGCAAGTGCGGTGAGTGGGGTGGCTTCCGCAGGTTTCGCGACAATGGTGCATCCTGCAGCGATAGCTGGCGCACACTTTCTGGTGATCATGGCGAGCGGAAAATTCCATGGCGTAATCGCTGCTGCGACCCCAATCGGCTCTTTAAACACCAGCAGTTTTCGGCCCGATGCGGGCGATGGGATGACATCGCCATAAGACCGCTTCACCTCTTCGGCAAACCACTCAACAAACGAGGCGCCATAAATCACCTCGCCCTTGGCCTCAGCCAAAGGCTTGCCCTGCTCAGACGTCATGAGCATCGCCAGCTCATCGGCGTGCTGCAGAATCAACTCGTACCAAGCACGAACACGGCTGCTGCGCTCTTTGGATGTCTTGGATTTCCAGCCCCCAAAGGCCGCATGGGCGGCGGCAATCGCCTCAAGCGTCTCCTCGCGGCCCATGTTCGCAACACTTGCGATTTTTTCGCCATTGGCCGGATTGAACACATCGAACTCCCGGCCCGACTTTGCGGCCATCCAGCGGCCATTGATATATCCCTGCGTTTTCATCTTCATTTCATTGTCGGCATAACAAACTCCGCCCCCGATCGTATTCCAGTTGGCCACCGCTGAGTAATCGCCTTATAGCGCGTATAGAACCGCACCCCTTCCGGCCCGTGAATATGATGATCGCCAAAAAGCGAATCCTTCCAGCCGCCGAAGGAGTGAAACGCCATCGGCACCGGAATCGGCACGTTGATGCCCACCATTCCAACCTGAATACGCGAAGCAAATTCTCGGGCGCTATCGCCGTCCCGTGTAAAGAGGGCAACCCCGTTTGCGAATGAATGATCATGAATGAGCGCAAGCGCTTCTTCAAAATTTTTCACACGCACGACACTCAGCACCGGACCAAAAATCTCTTCGCGATAGATCTTCATCGAGGGTTTCACGTGGTCAAAAAGACAGGGGCCAATGTAAAAACCGCTCTCATGGCCAGCAACTTTTAGTGCACGCCCATCGACGACCAGGGCCGCACCCTCTGCTACCCCCGCATCCACATAGCCACGAACCTTTTCAAGGTGCGCGCCGGTAACCAACGGTCCCATCTCGGCCCCCTGCTGGCCGCCCGGCGCAACGCGAATCGCTTTGGCTTTTTCGGCAACCTTTGCGATCAATGCTTCGGCCACATTACCCACCGCCACCGCCACAGAGATCGCCATGCAGCGCTCCCCCGCGGATCCGTAGGCTGCACCAATCAGTGCATCTACCGCCTGATCTAGGTCTGCATCGGGCATCACCACAAGGTGATTCTTCGCGCCGCCAAGAGCCTGAACGCGCTTACCGTGGCGTGAGGCGGTCTCGTGAATGAGTTTCGCGATCGGTGTAGAACCAACGAAACTTACGGCCGCAACCTTGTGGTGCGAGAGCAGTGCTTCAACGGCCTCTTTGTCGCCTTGAATGACATTAAATACGCCATCAGGCAGGCCACACTCCTTTAAACCTTGGGCCATCATTAAAGAGGCAGACGGATCGCGCTCTGAGGGCTTCAGTACGAAACTATTGCCGCAGGCAATCGCTACCGGAAACATCCAGCACGGCACCATCACGGGAAAATTAAACGGTGTAATGCCAACACAGACGCCGATCGGCTGACGAATGCTCCAGGCATCGATGCCCGCGCCGACCTGCTCGGTGTACTCACCCTTCATCAGATGCGGAATACCACAGGCGAACTCAACCACCTCAAGCCCGCGCTGGACTTCGCCCTTGGCATCCTCAAAAGTCTTGCCATGCTCAGCAGTGATCGCATGAGCAAGGGCATCCATATTGCGTTCCATCCAGGCCTTAAACGCGAACATCACCCGGGCCCGCTTCACGGGTGGCGTCGCTGCCCAGCCCACGAAAGCGTTCGACGCGGACTCAATCGCGCGGTGAGTTTCTTCGGCAGAAGAGAGCAAAACCTCGCGCGCGATCTCGCCTGTTGCAGGATTAAATACAGGGGCCGCCCGGCTTGGGCTACTAGACGCCCGGCCATTAATCCAGTTACCCACCATGGCTTGTCCAAGGTGGTGTTGGGGTGAATTCATATCAGCATCTCCAAGGTGCCCCATCCCATTTTCAAGATCAGGACAAACAACAGCACAAGAAAAAAGCGTCGAACAAAGCCGCTTCCCTTTAAAACAGCCAGCGAAGTTCCAATCAAAGCGCCGACGACATTGCAGGCCGCCATGACAAGGGCTGCGACCAAAAAAAACTCGCCCGCAGGAACAAAAAACGCCAACGCAGCCAGGTTGGTGGTGAGGTTAATCAGCTTGCTGGAAGCTGAAGCGTGTAAGAAATCATAACCAAAGAAGCGCACAAAAATAAAAACGAGAAAAGCGCCCGTGCCGGGACCAAAAAATCCATCATAAAAACCGAGCACGGCGCCTGCCAAAAACCCCATCCAGCGCTGTACCCCTACAGCATGCCGTGGCGCATGAAAGGCCCCCATTTCTCGCGACCGCAGGGTCGAGTAGGCCACCAACACCAGCATCACCAAGACCAAAGGCTGCGCGAAGGCCCGCGGAAGAAGGCTCACGGCGGCAGCGCCGAGCCATGAGAACACCAGAGCCCCTGCCAGCGCTGGCACTAGAGGATTCCAATCCAGGCGAACCCCCCGGGCATACCGATAGGCAGCGAAAACGGTGCCGGACACCGATGAGATCTTGTTCGTCCCCAAAAGGGCGCCGGCTGAACCATTGGGAACAAAAGAAAACAGTGCAGGCACCGAAACTAGGCCGCCCCCACCAACAACGGCATCGACCAGTCCGGCAGCAAAGGCCGCCAGGCCCAGGATCAGCAACACGCCGCCCTCAGGGCCGCCCGCCGCTCCGAATTCAAGCCACATTTAGATTTTTTAGATAAAAAGAGGCCGTTTCTGGAGACAAAACAGGCCTTCTTGCTAGCATCGCCGGATGAAACCCTTAATTGTGACATCCGGAGACCCCGCAGGCATTGGGCCAGAGGTCGTGTTGAAGGCGGTCTCAAGCTGGCTCACCGGGTCCTCGGCGGCCAGGCCCCTGCTTGTGGCCGGGGACCCAGAGTGGTTCGATCATCTAGGAAAAAAGTTAAAAATATCCACCAAAAATATTAAATTTCTCCCTGTTCCATGGAAAAAAGAAGAAATTTCAATTGGAAAGGTGGGAAAAAGTGCCGGTCAGGCTGGATTTGAATCGATCCGTCATGCGGTCAGCCGGTGCATGCTTCGCGAGGCAGCAGGTCTGGTCACCGCCCCCATTCAAAAGGAGTCTCTCGCCCTTGCCGGTTATGGCTGGCCAGGCCACACAGAGATGCTGGCAGAGCTATCAAGCCCGTCCGCTCCGCCCGCCGTCCGCATGATGCTCGTCAATCCAGAGCTCAAGGTGGTGCTGAACTCCGTGCATGTCGCGCTGAAAGACATGATCGACGGCCTGAACGTCCGGGACCTCGTGCAGACCGTTTTGCTGGCGCAAAGCGCCTGCCAGCAACTTGGAGTGGCCTCCCCAAGAATCGCGGTGGCGGGCTTAAATCCGCATGCAGGCGAGGCTGGCCTATTTGGCCGCGAGGACCTGGACATCATTAGTCCCGCAGTGGCTCAGGCAAAAAGCCTAGGCGTCAATGTCTCGGGGCCCTGGCCGGGTGACACCGTATTCATGCGGGCCCGCAGGGCGAAAGAGTTTGATGTCGTCATCGCCCAATACCATGATCAGGGCTTAATTCCGATTAAGTATCTGGGCCTGGATCAGGGTGTCAACATGACACTCGGCCTGCCCTTTATTCGAACCAGCGTCGATCACGGCACCGCCTTTGATATTGCGGAGCAGCTGATTGCAGATCCTGGCTCCCTGCTTGCGGCCATTGCATTGGCCGATCGACTGGCGAGCCAGCAGGAGCAGGCCCAGCCCTCTTTAATGAACCACTGAGGCAAAAGGCGCCCATGTCTGACCAAAAAAATCCGCAACTGATTGCGATCTGCGCCGGAAAGGTAAAGCCCATTTTGATTCGGCGCGAGCACGCCGACCAAGAGCTGCATCGAGTCGCTTCAGGCATTTACAAATCAGCCATCAGCACCCTGGAATCGCCCGTCTTGATCAGCTGCGGCACATTGGGGCTTGCCGATGACGAACAGGCGGACCTTAGCGTTCATGGTGGAATTGATAAGGCCATCTACTGCTACCCCACAGAACACTACGACTTTTGGAAGACTGCCTATCCCTGGCTTGCCGACCAAGAACATTGCTTCGGTGCGGTTGGAGAAAATCTATGTGTCCAGGGCCTAGTGGAATCCCAACTCTGGGTTGGTGATTCTCTAGAAATTGGTGAAGAACTTATCCTGCGTGTGACCAAGCCACGGGAGCCCTGCTACAAATTCAATGCAAGAATGCGCTCCCACGTCGCCGCAAAGCTCATGATGCAAAACGGGTTGTCGGGCTGGTATGCCGCGGTCATTCGGGAGGGCCGAGTCAAAGCGGGTAATGACATACGCGTCAAGGCTGGGCCACGCGAAATCACTGTGGCCCAGGAATATCAACGGCTACTTAAAGATTAAGCGGCAAGACGCTGCTCAAGCCGCGACTCAAAGACAGATTTCGTTTTCAGGAGCGCGGCCGGCAGGCCATGGCGCAACTTCTCAAAAAGCTCTGCATGCAGAGCGAACTCCTCTTGCCATGACTTTCCATCGATCGAGGTAATGTGAAAAAACTGATCGGCAGAAAAAGCCAGCCCGGTCCAATCAATATCTTCATAGCGCGGGGTGATCCCGAACACGTGCTCGACGCCCTGCGCGTTGCCCTCAATGCGCTGAAGCATCCACTTCAAGACCCGTGCGTTCTCTCCAAAGCCCGGCCAAACAAACCGGCCTTGCTCGTCCGTTCTGAACCAATTCACGCAAAAAATCTTCGGCAGCGCTACACCGCGATGGCCCAGCTTTGTGCCCAGCTCAAGCCAATGTGAAAAATACTCAGCCATGTTGTAGCCACAAAATGGCAACATCGCAAATGGATCTCGGCGCACCACACCCTGCTGTCCAGCCGCAGCTGCGGTAGTCTCTGAGCCCATGGTCGCCGCCATGTAGACGCCCTCTTCCCAGTTTCGGGCCTCGGTCACCAGCGGCACAGTCGTCGAGCGCCGGCCGCCAAAAATAAAAGCGTCGATCACAACACCCTGTGGGTTATCCCATTCGTCATCGATGACCGGATTTTGAGCTGCAGAGACCGTAAAACGGGCGTTCGGATGCGCCGCTTTTCTGCCCTCAGCCTTCGCGATCTCTGGGGTCCAATCACGGCCCTGCCAATCCAGGCAGTGGGCCGGTGGGCTGCCCATACCCTCCCACCAAACATCTCCATCATCGGTGAGCGCGACATTGGTAAAGATAACGTTTTCTTTCAGCGATGCCATGCAGTTGAAGTTAGTCTTCTCGTTGGTGCCAGGAGCGACGCCAAAATAGCCGTTCTCTGGATTAATCGCACGCAGCCGGCCCTCTGAGTCCGGTTTGATCCATGCGATGTCATCGCCAATCGTAGTGATCCTCCAGCCGCCCTGGTCCAGCCCTTGCGGCGGAATCAGCATCGCGAAATTTGTTTTTCCGCAGGCGGATGGAAAGGCGGCGGCGACGTGATACTTCCTGCCCCAAGGGGCCTGCACGCCGAGAATCAGCATGTGCTCTGCGAGCCAGCCCGCGGCACCGGACTCGGCCTCTTTGCGGCCCATCGATGAGGCAATTCGCAGCGCAAAGCATTTTTTTCCCAGCAGCGCATTGCCGCCGTAGCCCGATCCATAAGACCAAATTTCCCGAGTTTTAGGAAAGTGAACAATGTACTTCGTCGCATTACATGGCCAGCTGACATCGCGTGTACCGCCCACCAGGGGCATGCCGACCGAATGCACGCAGGGGACAAATTCGCCTGAGGCCCCAAGCACATCGTAAACAGCGCGGCCCATGCGGGTCATCAGCCGCATGTTGACCACAACATAGGGCGAGTCGGAGACCTCAACCCCGATGTGTGCGATCGGCGATCCGAGCGGCCCCATCGAAAATGGAATGACATACATCGTGCGGCCCTGCATGCAGCCCTCGAAAAGATCGTCAAGCGTCTGCCGCATTTCGGCTGGCGCCATCCAATTATTCGTCGGACCAGCATCGTCCTGTCGATCCGTGCAAATAAAGGTACGGTCCTCAACCCGCGCGACATCAGAAGGGTCCGACCAGGCAAGGAAAGAATTGGGCCGCTTGTCGGCGCTCAATCGCTTTAACGTACCGGCCTTCACCATCTCCTGACAAAGCCGATCGGACTCCTCTGCGGAACCATCGCACCACACAATTCGATCAGGTTTCGTCTTGGCAGCAATCGTTTGGACCCACTGAATGAGCCCCTGATGTTTAACGTATTCTGGGATAGCGTTCTGCATGATGTTGTGTTTTTATATTGGCACGCCGGTGTTTAGTGCCATGATTGCGCATTGTGCAAATTTTAACATTCCAGTCTGTCCGTTATGGCCATTCATGAACCCTTGGTTTTCCTGAGTTGCGGGGGAACAATTGAAAAGATTTATTTGCCCGAAGCAGGCCGACTGGGCTTTGACCGATCCCGGGTCGCTGACTGGGCCGAGCGCTGCAGAATCACCGCCCCTTGGCGGACCGAGACCATCATGCTGATCGACAGCCTTGAAATGACCGATCGAGACCGCCAACACTTGGCACAAAAAATCGCCCAAACCCCGGAGTCGAGGATCGTCGTGTTACACGGCACCGACACCATGGCAGATAGCGCCAGGACAACAATGCTGCATCGCAAAGAGCATCAGACAGTCGTGTTCACTGGCGCCATGGTTCCCGAAAGTCTTGGGCAATCCGACGCCCTGTTTAATTTTGGATTCGCCTGCGCTGCAGTCCAGTTTCTGCCGGCCGGCGCCTATGTCGCGATGAACGGAAAAATATTTCCTGCTGACCGGGCCCAAAAGAATTCCGCTGTTGGCCGGTTTGAGGAGCGGCCAGAAACACCAGTCCGAGCACGATAGCGAGCGTGGCTATTTACCGATACAAAAACTCCCAAAGATTTCACCAAGCAAATCGTCGGCAGAAAATTCTCCGGTAATTTCAGCAAGACGGTCTTGAGCCTGGCCTAAACAATCGGCCAATAATTCAAGCTGGTGTTGGTGAAGATGCGACTCGGCCGCGAGCAGATTGGCCTGGGCCTGAAGTAGGGCCTGAAGATGGCGCGTCCTGGCCGAAAAAACTCCAACCGCAGGCTGCTCACTGAGGCCGGCAATCTCAATTAACATCGCGCGCAACTGATCCAGGCCCTGACCGGTTTTCGAAGAGATCGTGACTGAACCCCTGGTTGTAGCGTTTGTCTCTGCCCTCGGCGGTGGTGCTGGCCTTGTCTCGATCAACAAATCAGACTTGTTGTTGACTTCGATCACCTGACACATGGCCGGCACACGCTGTAAAACCAGGGCCTCCAGTCCTCGGTCAGCGGCAATTTCACCGCTTGCGTCACGCATCAGTAATACGGCCTGTGCCTGCTCAACCTCCTGCCAAGTGCGCGCAATTCCCAACTGCTCAACCGTGTCCTGGGTCTGTCGCAGACCCGCGGTGTCCACCATATGAATCACCAGGCCTTGCAAGACAATCTCTTGAACAATGCGATCGCGAGTTGTGCCGGCGAACTCAGTAACCAGCGCTACCTCTTGGCCTGACAGGGCATTTAATAAGGATGATTTACCTACGTTCGGCGCGCCCACCAAGACCACCCTCAGGCCGTCACGCAAGGCCGCGCCCTGTTGGGCGGCCAACAGGGCTTCCTTTAGGCCGGCCTGGATGTCCAGCAGCCGCTGCGCCACACCCTCGCGCGCAATAAACTCAAGATCTTCCTCCGGGAAATCTAGGCAGGCCTCTACGCGCGCGCGCAAATCAATCAGCTTCTGCTGTAAGCCTTCGACGGCTTGGCTAAAAACCCCCCGCAATGAGGCCAAAGCGCTCTGGGCTGCCCGTTCTGATCCGGCGTTGATGAGATCCGCAACCGCCTCCGCCTGGGCAAGGTCAAGCTTGTCATTCAGAAATGCGCGACGCGTAAACTCTCCCGGCTCTGCGAGACGAATCCGGCCCGCGGGGTGTCCCGCCGCCCGCGGCTGAACCGAAAGGCATCGGTTGAGAACCGCCGAGAGCACGCCGATGCCGCCGTGACCCTGAAGCTCGAGGACGTCCTCACCGGTGTAGGAATTTGGGCCCGAAAAAAAAATAGCGAGTCCATCATCGATTGGATTGCCCCGCCCATCGACAAAAGCAAGGTGGGTCGCGCGTCGGGCGATCAACGCCCTGCCACAGACTTCCTGCATGATGACACGTGTTGCGGGACCAGAAACACGCACAATGCCGACCGCGCCCCTTCCGGCAGCGGTTGCAATCGCGACAATCGTGTCTTGCGACACCTCAGCTCGCCAATGCTCTAAGTCAAGCCCGCTGGCACCCCGCAGCTAGCGGTGGGCCGCCGCAGCCCGCTCAATCTGTCTCATCACTGCCCACTGCTGAGCAATCGACAGCACGTTGTTCACAAGCCAATACAGCACTAGGCCCGCGGGGAAAAAGAAAAAGAACACCGAAAAAACAATTGGCATTGCCATCATGACCTTCGCCTGAATTGGGTCGGGCGGCGGCGGATTGAGTTTGGTTTGGATAAACATCGTAATGGCCATAACGATGGGCAAAATAAAATAAGGATCAGGAACCGACAAATCGGTAATCCAGCCGACCCATGGTGCATTACGCATCTCCACGCTGGCCAACAACACCCAGTACAGGGCAATAAACACCGGAATCTGGACAAGGATTGGCAGGCAGCCCCCCAAGGGATTGATTTTCTCTGTCTTGTAAAGCTCCATCATGGCTTGGTTCAATTTGGCTTTATCGTTGGCATAAAGCTCGCGTAATTTCATAAGACGTGGCGTGACCGCTTTCATCTTCGCCATTGATTTGTAACTGGCCGCCGATAATGGATAGAAGATCAGCTTAATGATGATCGTCAGCAGCACAATTGCCCAGCCCCAATTGGCCACAAAGCCATGCAGCTGTTCGAGAAGCCAATAAATCGGTTTAGCAAGAAACGTTAGCCAACCATAATCAACGACCAGATCCAGGCCTGGTGCCAGCTTTTCCAGAATGCTCTGCAGTTGGGGGCCGGCATACAACGTCGCCTCGTGAGTCTGTTGGGCGCCCGGAGCAATTGAGGGGAGGGCCTGAATCAGCCCAATGCTGTAGAGGTTGGTTTCAATGCGACGCGTGTAGAACTCGCGGGGCGCATCATTTTTCGGAATCCATGCGCTTACAAAGTAATGCTGAATAATGCCGAACCAGCCATCGTTCGCATTTTTTACGTGAGTTGCTTTGTTTTTTTCAATTTCGGAAAAATCAATCTTCTGGAATTTTCCCTCTTGGGTAAAGACTGCCGGACCCATAAACGTTTGATAGAACTGGCTCTCCCCGGGAGGCCGATCACCCCCGCGCATGAGTTGTAAATAAATCATCGGTGCCAGTGCGTCAGCGCCCGTATTCTGTACTGTGTGTGCG
This sequence comes from Betaproteobacteria bacterium, assembly GCA_018970545.1. Taxonomy (GTDB): domain Bacteria; phylum Pseudomonadota; class Gammaproteobacteria; order Burkholderiales; family Burkholderiaceae_A; genus Lacustribacter. Next base: position 16,358 of record JAGWWC010000027.1, read on the forward strand.
ACGCGAATCGTATGGCCCTTTTCGTCGAGCGAAAATGTTTTGGTAAGTTTCACACCGCCCGACTCGGACACCAAAACCAAGTGCCGCTTTGGATCTAGATCGTCACGCAGAGGCCCTCTTTTAAATAACGAGGTGTGGTTCGGGAAAGCCACCTGCGCAGCAGACTGCCCAACAAGCCCGGACTGTGCCTCATATCGACGCGAAGCGGCAAGATCGAACAACACCACGCGTTGACCGTCATAGGCCTCTGAAATTTGGTCCCGCAAAATTGCACGCACAATGCGGGCGCCCTGCAAATCGATGTCGAGCTCAATTTCATTGTTTGCAAGCGTTGCCCTCTCCGCGCCCGGCGCGGGTGGAGCAGCCGGCCCGGGGCCAACCGACTGGGCTGCTGGTGACAGCGTTTTGGGCGCGCTCGGAATTGCTGTGGAGTCCGCCTTCGGAGTTGCAGTGGGGGTAGGGGCTGGCCCGCCAGTTGTTGTGGTGGTGCCTGATTTTTCCGGGGTGGGGCTGGTGACAGGCGGCCCACCAAAAAATGAGCCCTGTCCCGAATGCTTCATGTAGGCATCCCAGAGCAACAAAAGGCTCATAGAAAAAATAATCCAAAGAATTGCGCGACGAGTGTCCATTGTGTTTTGGGCTATTCAGCAGAAAGGGGTGGAGATTGGCGATCGCGTTGGCGCGGCACGGGATCAAGGCCGCCACGACACCACGGATGGCATCGACAAAGCCGTTTCGCGCTTAACCACGACCCAGCAAAAAATCCGTGTTCCTGAAGCGCTTCGATCGCATAATCAGAGCAATGTGGCAGAAAGCGACATCTTGGACCAATAACTGGCCGAAGGGTCCACTGATACAGCCGGACGGCGATCACCCCCAACAAAAAGGGTCTGAAGGCTCTCACGAGCAGTCCGATGCAGCGGAAGTCCCCGCCAGCGTCATCGCCACTTCCCGAAAGAGTTGCCGAAGCTCTTCCCGCCCCGCACCACGCGACGCTGCCCAGCCAGGGCCGACAACCCCAACCAGACGAACCACAATTGCAAATGGTGGCGTTTTGGAGCAAAGGTCTGGGGCTCTCATGAAGTGCTCTCTGAATAACTCTCGAGACCAGCGTTTTATCCGGTTTCGTTGGTTGGCGTGTCGAATTAGTTTTTTTGGTACGACGAACCCAAGCCCAAAACCATCACCAAGCACTATTTGATGTATCGCCACGCTCGGGCTTTTGGCAATAGGCCGAGACCGCAAGGCCCGCCGAAAATCCTCGGGGGTCCGCAAGCAAAAATCCCGCCCGCTCATCAAAACGCCCGGCTTTCATCAGCCTGCGGGATGGGGGGCTCTAGACCGACAAGCGCTTTCGGCCTTTGGCGCGACGGGCTCGAATTACAGCTCGGCCGCTTCGGGTCTTCATTCGAACAAGAAAGCCGTGAGTTCTTTTTCGACGCACAACAGAGGGTTGAAAGGTTCGTTTCATCGTGGTTTTCCGAGCTAATGTTCTGTCCCCAAACGGGGTTTTGGACTAACCTGACAGTATAAAAGAAAGCCCGCAACGAGGCCACCTCCCATTGCGGCAGCGCCTGTGGATAACTCTAGTAATCCGGTAAAATCGGGCCATGGAATCGCTGTGGCAAGACTGCCTTTTGCACTTTGAGCGGGAATTGCCAGGACAGCAATTTCAGACCTGGTTTAAGCCTCTCGCTTTGCTGCGTATTGACCAAAACAGCCAAAGCAGCCGCGTCGTCCTGGCGGCGCCTACACGCTTTAAACAAAGCTGGGCGAAAAACCAATTCTCCTCTGCGCTCAGCGCCTGGTGGTCAAACCACCTTGGAACGCCAGTTGAGCTCGAGATCGAAATCAACGGCCAGCCGCTCCAACCCAACCAACAAGAACCAGCACGCGAGCCCGCCCCGGAAGCGGTGGCAACCCAAGTCGAAGCTTCGGGGCTCACCTCCCGCCCTGCCGCCGCACAAAACCGCCTAAATGCTGATTGGACGTTTGAAACGTTTGTTCTTGGAAAAGCCAACCAGCTCGCACGAGCTGCAGCACTTCAAGTCGCGGATAACCCCGGCAAAGGTTACAACCCGCTTTTCATCTATGGGGGAGTGGGCCTTGGAAAAAGCCACCTGATTCACGCTGTTGGCAACGCACTTGTTCGCCGTAACCCGAACGCTAGGGCGCGATACATTCATGCTGAAGCTTATGTTTCGGATGTTGTAAAAGCCTACCAACGCAAATCTTTTGACGAATTCAAGCGCTATTACCACTCGCTTGATTTGCTATTGATTGATGATATTCAATTCTTCGCTGGCAAACAGCGCACACAAGAAGAATTCTTTTATGCTTTTGAAGCGCTAATTGCGGCCCAAAAGCAAATTATCATTACAAGTGATACCTATCCGACCGAGCTTGGGGAAATCAACCCCAGACTGCTGACACGATTCTCCTCTGGTCTTACTGTTGCTATTGAGCCGCCCGAGCTTGAAATGCGGGTAGCGATTCTTATGAAAAAGGCTGAAATAGAGTCTTTTGCTTTGCCCGAAGAAGAAGCTTTTTTTGTTGCGAAACAACTTCGATCAAACGTTCGGGAGCTTGAGGGCGCCTTAAAAAAGATTGTTGCGTACTGCGATTTTCACGACTGCAACCCCTCTAATGAGACCGTACGAGAAGCGCTAAGAGACATCCTATCCCTACAAAAAACACTAATTTCAGTCGAAAACATTCAAAAATCTGTCGCCAATTTCTACAACATCAAAGTTGCTGATATGTACAGTAAACGACGACCGGCAAACATCGCCACTCCGCGACAAATTGCGATGTACCTGGCAAAAGAACTAACCCAAAAAAGCTTTCCTGAAATTGGTGACTTATTCGGTGGTCGCGACCATACTACGGTACTTCATGCTGTGAAAAAAATAACAGACCTACGCTTACGCAACGCTGAGCTTAACCACCAGCTCCACGTTCTTGAACAGCAACTTCGTGGATAAACTGTGGATAACACCAGCACATCTTTCAATAACTTGATATGTTCAACACATGCCGAATGTGTTATCCACAGCCTCAATCGGTTGTTCAAACTTTATCCCCAGGTTTCCAATAACCGTCACAGCTTCACCCATATCGGGGCGGCTTACTTATCCACAGAGTCTTCGCCCCTTATCTACTAATCCTAAATTTTTATCATGATTCTTATTAAAGCTCAGCGAGACGCCTTACTAAAACCACTGCAGACAGTTACCGGGATTGTCGAGCGCCGACATACCCTGCCGATCCTATCGAATGTACTGATTAGCAAAACTCTGCAGTCCATTTCTTTTTGTTCGACCGATATTGAAATGCAAATCCGCACTTCTTCGGAAATGGCAGCCGGAGACGACCCATTGTCGACCACCGTTGCGGCGAGAAAACTTTTGGACATTTTGCGCGCTTTACCGGATCAGCCTGAAATTACCGTTTCTTACACCAATAAAAAATTATCACTTGCCCAAGGGAAAGCTAAATTTAGTTTACAGACATTACCCGCTGAAGATTTTCCAACAGTTGTATCAATAGGCCAATATCCGGCCAGTATTACTCTCCCGCAGCGAACACTCAAACAACTGTTGCATCTTGTTCACTTCGCAATGGCACAGCAAGATATCCGGTATTACCTAAACGGGCTGTTATTGGTGATTGATCAATCCAGCTTAAAAGCAGTCGCAACCGACGGACATCGATTGGCATTTAGTGCTGTTACACAAAATTCCAAAGAAGTGGAAATCAACATTGATGGTGAGCGACAAGAAGTGATTATTCCTCGCAAGGCTATTATTGAATGTCAACGATTGCTGGACGATTCCGATAGTTCAGTAACAATTGATTTGGCGTCAAATCAAGCTCGATTTCGATTCGGTCAGGTCGAGCTTCTTTCTAAATTAATTGAAGGAAAGTTTCCTGACTACCAACGCGTCATCCCCGTGCAGCACCAAAAAATCGTCTCAATTCATCGAGAACAATTTCTGGGCGCCCTTCAAAGAGCCGCAATTTTAACAACAGACAAATTCAAAGGAGTGCGGCTTACTTTATCGATTGGATCGCTCAAAATATCTTCCACCAATGCCGAACAAGAAGAAGCCTCGGATGACATCGAGGTCGATTACAACGGAGAGTCGGTCGATATTGGATTCAATGTTCAATATTTGATTGATGTCTTGTCAAACCTTAAAAGCAATACGATACAAATTGCGTTGCAAGACTCCAACGCCAGCGCCTTAATCACATCTGAAAGCGACCCTGATTTTAAATATGTTGTGATGCCAATGAGAATTTAGTCGGGAATTAGTCAACATTATCTTGCCACTAGCACAGAGGTTACCGTAATGCCGGAACACGAAATACTCGATCAAGCCCAGGGGTATGGGGCCGACTCCATCAAAATGTTAAAGGGGCTAGAGGCAGTTCGTAAGCGTCCTGGTATGTATATTGGAGACACTCACGATGGCAGCGGGCTGCATCACATGGTGTTCGAGGTTGTAGACAATGCAATTGATGAAGCATTGGCGGGCCACTGTGACGACATTGTGGTGACCATCCACACCGATAACTCAATTTCAGTGACCGACAACGGCCGGGGAATTCCGACAGCCATTCACAAAGAAGATGAGTTGGGTCGGTCGGCCGCAGAAATTGTTATGACCGAGCTTCATGCCGGTGGAAAGTTTGATCAAAACAGCTATAAGGTGTCGGGCGGCCTACATGGGGTGGGGGTATCGGTCGTCAACGCACTGTCCGATTGGCTGCGCCTCACTATTCGCCGAGAAGGACAAACTCATTTTATGGAGTTTCGGGCCGGTGAGCGTGTCTCACCGCTTTCGGTGGTTGGGCCAACCGATCGACGCGGAACGGAAGTTCATTTTTTGGCGAGCCCAGAGATTTTTGGTCCAGTAAATTTTCACTTCGATATCTTGGCCAAACGGCTACGAGAGCTAAGTTTTTTGAATAATGGCGTAAAGATAAAACTCGTTGATCAACGCGAAGCGAAGGAAGAAAACTTTGCCTTTTCGGGGGGGGTGCAGGGCTTTGTTCACTACATTAATCGCGCCAAAACGACGTTACATTCCAACATTTTCTATGCCTGTGCCGAAAAAGACCAAATTACCGTAGAGGCTGCATTGCAGTGGAACGATAGCTACAACGAAAATGTTTTGTGTTTCACGAACAACATTCCTCAGCGCGATGGCGGAACACACCTAACTGGCCTCCGAGCCGCTATGACTCGTGTTTTAAATAAATACATTGGGGAGTCTGATCTCGCGAAAAAAGCCAAAGTTGAAACCAGCGGTGATGACATGCGAGAGGGCCTGACATGTGTGCTATCAGTAAAGGTGCCCGAACCGAAGTTTTCTTCGCAAACAAAAGACAAGCTGGTGTCAAGCGAAGTTCGTCAACCCGTAGAAGACGTCGTTGGGAAAGCGCTTGAACAGTTTTTGCTCGAGCACCCAAACGACGCAAAAACTATTTGCGGAAAGATTGTCGAGGCAGCACGAGCCCGCGAAGCCGCTCGAAAAGCCCGAGAAATGACGCGAAGAAAAGGCGTTTTGGAGTCGTTTGGCTTATCAGGAAAGCTGGCCGACTGCCAAGAACGCGACCCAGCCAAGGCAGAGCTTTATTTGGTAGAGGGTGACTCAGCTGGCGGAAGTGCCAAACAAGGCCGCGACCGGAAGTTTCAAGCGATTTTGCCGCTTAAAGGAAAAATCCTCAACGTTGAAAAGGCGCGCTTTG
>JAGWWC010000089.1 GCA_018970545.1 Betaproteobacteria bacterium
TCAAGAGATGATCAACTTCTGCAAATGGCATGGAGCGTTCGATCCAAAAACTATGGGCACGGTGCCCAACGTAGGGCTCATGGCCCAGCAGGCTGAAGAATACGGATCGCACGACAAGACCTTTGAGATCGCTGAAGACGGCACTGCCAATATCACCGACTGTGACACCGGTGAGGTACTGCTGTCGCAGCATGTCGAAGAGGGCGACATTTGGCGTATGTGTCAGGTCAAAGATGCGCCGATTCGCGATTGGGTCAAGCTTGCAGTAACCCGCTGCCGTAACTCCGGCATGCCCGCCGTCTTCTGGCTTGATCCCTATCGGCCGCATGAAAATGAGCTGATCAAGAAAGTAAAAACTTATCTCAACGATCACGACACCGAGGGCCTCGATATTCAAATCATGTCCCAGGTCCGCGCGATGCGCTACACGCTAGAGCGCGTGGTGCGCGGCTTTGACACCATCTCGGTCACCGGCAATATTCTGCGGGACTATCTCACCGATCTGTTTCCGATTATGGAGCTTGGCACGAGCGCGAAGATGCTATCCATCGTGCCGCTCATGGCGGGTGGCGGCATGTATGAAACGGGCGCTGGCGGATCTGCCCCCAAGCATGTTCAGCAGCTGACCGAAGAAAATCATTTGCGCTGGGATTCTCTTGGCGAATTTTTGGCGCTTGCCGTAAGCCTTGAGGAGCTCGGCATCAAAACCGGCAACTCAAAAGCGAAGCTGTTGGCCAAAACGCTGGATGCTGCGACTGGAAAGCTGCTCGATCATCGCAAGTCGCCTTCCCCCAAAACCGGTGAGCTCGATAATCGGGGCAGCCAGTTTTATCTGGCCATGTACTGGGCCCAGGAGCTTGCATCGCAGTCGGAGGACGCCGAACTGGCCAAGCATTTTTCAGGCTTGGCCAAGCACCTGACCGAGAATGAAGAAAAGATCGTGGCAGAGCTCAATACAGTGCAGGGCAAGGCCGTGGATATCGGCGGCTATTACATGGTCGATGCGCAAAAAATCGCTGCCATCATGCGGCCCAGCGCGACATTTAACGCTGCTATCGCATCGGTTTAGTCAGACTGGATCTCCTCCGCAAACGGCTTTTCCGTGCGCGGGGGGCTGAAGGCGCTCTAGTGCGGGCGGGTCTGCTTACGAAAATCCTCCACCAGACTTTCCCAGACCACCTCAAGCTCATAAGCGCTCGCCCGCGCCAAGCCTTCAAGATCCGGAAGTAATGTGGCCTGCGTGATGTTCATCCGGTAGAGGGACTTCATCGCCTCATCTCGGATGGGTTGAGGCAGCACATACTTCACGAGCAATTCGGCATCGGTCTGATAGCTGTCGAGCACTTCCGACAGCGGACGATCGATCTGGCCAGGAATGACGAACAAGCCCGACTGGGCAATCAGGCGACGATCCATCTCAAGGGGCTCGCCGACCCAGACCACCGGAAACTCGTTGTTCACGAAATACTTGTCAAAATGCCCCGGCACACGCGGATCAATCCGATCCCGCGTGAGCGCAGGGTTAAAGGCAGGCGCAAGCTCCCAGAGCAGTGGCGTATTCAAGGCATACACCGCGGAATCGCCAAGCGCGCTTTCGAGCGCGAAAAATGCCGCCACAAAGGCCGACTTTGTGAAATCCAGCAATCGGGTCGGTGCCCCATGATGCTGCATCAAGGCGAGTGTTCGTAGGTCATCTCGCAGTGTCGAGGAGTCGTTGAGGTAGATGTGTCCTTTTCGTCGAAAGACCCGCAGGGCACGCGTCTCCCGGAGCGGCCAAAGCGTCTTATCCGGGCAGTACGCGCTAAGCCGGCGGGCCAATGCGGTCTGTAACGGCCAGGCCGCCTCGGATTCACCACGAAAGGCCCAGCCCTCGAGTTCATCGACCCGCCGCACAAACTCAGACCAATTCGACATCACGATCTCGCGCATGGTGCGCATCATACCGCCGACAAGTTGTGTGATCGGGCAGGAGGTCTATACTGAAGAACGCATTCGCATCAACTCAATTCCCGATCGACAGTATGGGCCGGACTGCAACCGAAGTACTTCCTCGACATCTCTCTCTGATTGGTCTTGGTGCCGTTGGTCGCGCCATCTTTGAGCGTGCCTGGCAAGAGCCCGAAATCCGTCTTCGCGCGGTTGTTGTCTCCGAAAGCCGACGGACCGAGGCGGCCGCATGGATTGATGGCCGAGCCGAAGTACTGACCCGTCTGCCCGAAGACTGTGATTTGGCGCTGGAATGCGCCGGCCATGCGGCACTTGGGCAGCACATCATTCCCGCGCTTTCCGCCGGCGTAGAGTGCGCAATGCTGTCGGTGGGCGCACTCGCAACGCCCGGCGTTGCAGAGCAGCTTGAGGCGGCAACGCTTCTCGGCGCAACACGCCTTCACCTGCTGCCTGGCGCCATCGGCGGTATCGATGCGCTGTCTGCCGCCCGGCTTGCAGGCCTCGAGTCGGTGACTTACATCGGCCGAAAACCAATCGCCGGCTGGCGGGGGACTGCAGCTGAGACAGCGCTTGACCTGGATTCTCTCCGAGCGCCTGCGGTAATCCTGCGGGCGAGCGCCCGAGATGCAGCCCGCCACTATCCAAAAAATGCGAATGTGGCTGCCGCAGTCGCGCTAGCAGGCGTTGGCTTGGATCAGACGCAGGTGCAGCTGATTGCTGACCCCACCATCAGCGAGAACATTCATGAGTTCTCAGCGCGTGGCGCCTTTGGCGAGATGCGGGTTACGCTGGCCGGCCGGCCCCTTGCGGAAAACCCCAAGACCTCTGCGCTGACCGTGCTGTCTGCTCTGCGATTTCTGCGGCACCGCACACCCGGCATCTGCATCTAAGCCAGGGCACGGCGGGCTTGACGCGGCCCGGCTTTTGGCCGATATTTATTTCAATATTGAAATTTATTGAGGCTTCGGAGGTTCGCCATCAAAATCGTCTGTATTGGCGGTGGTCCCGCCGGCTTGTATTTCGGCCTCCTGATGAAAGCGCGGCACCCTCAGCACGACGTCACCGTCGTCGAGCGGAATTTGCCGTATGACACGTTCGGCTGGGGCGTGGTCTTCTCCGACGCCACGATGGACAACATGCGGCATTGGGATGCTTTTACCGCAGATGAAATCCAGCAGGCTTTTAATCACTGGGATGACATTGAGCTCAGGTTTAAAGGCCGTGTGATTCGCTCTGGCGGCCACGGCTTTGTCGGCATTGGCCGAAAAAAACTCCTCAATATCCTACAGTCGCGATGCGAGGCCTTGGGTGTGAAGCTGCGCTTTAGCACCGAGGTGGACTCTGATGAAGACTTCCCGGATGCTGATCTCATCATTGCGTGCGATGGCATCAACTCGAAAATTCGGACACGCTATGCAGAGCACTTTCGGCCCGACATTGTGGTGCGGCCCAATCGTTTCATTTGGCTGGGCACAAACCGTCTCTACGATGCGTTCACCTTTGCCTTTGAGAAAACCCAGCATGGGTGGTTTCAGGCGCACATCTACAAATTTGATCAGCAAACAACTACTTTCATCGTGGAGTGCCCGGAATCGGTCTGGCAGGCACACCAGCTCGATCAGGCCGATCAAGAACAATCGATTGCATTTTGTGAGTCGCTATTTGCCGATACGCTGAAGGGCGCCGCGCTCATGACCAATGCCCGGCACCTGCGTGGCTCTGCCTGGC
>JAGWWC010000090.1 GCA_018970545.1 Betaproteobacteria bacterium
TGTGCTGGATCCTGCTTTGCTGCGCCCCGGCCGCTTCGATCGTCAGGTGGTGGTGAGCCTGCCCGATGTGCGTGGCCGTGAGCAGATTCTGAATGTTCACATGCGCAAGGTGCCGATTGCACCCGATGTCCGTGCCGATATTCTGGCCCGTGGCACCCCCGGATTCTCCGGCGCTGATCTCGCGAACCTGGTCAATGAGGCAGCGCTGTTTGCCGCCCGGCGCAATGGCCGCGTTGTGGAGATGATGGATTTCGAGAAGGCCAAAGACAAAATCATGATGGGCGCAGAGCGCAAATCGATTGTCATGCCGGAGGAAGAGCGTAAGAACACCGCCTATCACGAATCAGGCCATGCCCTGGTGGCACGCATGCTGCCCAAGACCGATCCCGTGCACAAGGTCACCATCATTCCCCGTGGCCGCGCCTTGGGGGTGACCATGCAGCTGCCGGAAGGGGATCGCTACAGCATGGACAAGGACCGCATGCTCAATACCATCTCGGTGCTCTTCGGCGGCCGTATTGCGGAAGAAGTCTTTATGAATCAGATGACGACAGGCGCCTCCAATGACTTTGAGCGTGCCACCGCATTGGCCCGCGATATGGTGACCCGTTATGGCATGACCGATGAACTTGGCCCGATGGTCTACGCGGAAAATGAAGGTGAAGTCTTCCTTGGCCGATCGATCACCAAGACAACGCATGTCTCAGAGTCGACGATGCAAAAAGTGGATAAAGAAATCCGCCGCATCATTGATGAGCAGTACGCTGTGGCACGCAAGCTCATCGAAGACAACAAAGACAAGATGCATGCAATGGCCAATGCTTTGCTGGAGTGGGAAACCATCGATGCTGATCAGATCAACGACATCATCGAGGGCAAGCCGCCCCGCCCACCGAAGCAGGCTGGCACTGGCACCTCCAACTCGGGTGGCCCTGGCCCCACGGGCGTTGCCCCGACGGCACCGGCAGCGGCGTAAGACTTGGCCACTGCAGAGCAACCGGCGGAATCCCCGCCGGTTTTCATTTGTGGGCGCTATCAGCTGGCGCTGAACCGGCCGCTGATCATGGGCATTGTGAATGTCACGCCGGATTCTTTTTCAGGTGATGGCCTGCTGCAGTCCGCCGGTGCTAAGCCAGTACAGCAGGCCATCCGGTTTGCAGAGCGGCTTGCCCACGAGGGCGCAGATCTTCTCGAGTTTGGCGGGGAGTCCACACGGCCAGGTGCCGCCTCCATTTCCGAGCAGCAGGAGATCGACCGTATTGGGCCAGTCCTTGAGTCGGCCTTAACGCTTGGCCTGCCGATTTCAGTCGATACCCGCCGGCCTGCAGTCATGCGCGCCGTCATCGCGCAGGGCGCTGATTTGATTAATGATGTCAACGGATTTCGTGACTCGCAGGCCATCGACGCGGTGCGTGCGTCGCGCTGTGGGCTTTGCATCATGCATATGCGAGGCGAACCAGCCACCATGCAGGCCGATCCGGTCTATCAGGATGTAGTTGCCGAAGTTGAATCTTTTCTTCTCGCCCAGCGGCAGAAGCTATTGGATTGTGGTGTCGTGCGCGAGCGCATCTTGATTGATCCGGGTTTTGGATTTGGAAAAACACTGCATCACAATCTGCACCTGCTGCAATCGATTTCGCGATTTGCACGTCATCAGCCGGTGCTCGTGGGCGTTTCACGCAAGCGCATGATCGGCGCCTTAACGGGCCAAGACGTTGCGAGCGAGCGTGTCTCGGGCAGCGTGGCGGCAGCGCTTTGGGCAGCCGCTCAGGGGGCGTCCGTGCTGCGCGTCCATGATGTGGGCCCCACCCGGCAGGCGCTCAGCGTGTGGGCCGCATTAGAATCGAGAGATGAGTAGAAAATATTTCGGCACGGATGGTATTCGTGGCACTGTCGGGACTACGCCGATTACGCCGGATTTTGTTTTAAAGCTCGGGTTCGCTGCGGGCCGTGTGCTGTCGGCCAAGGCGGCATCGGCAGGCCAGGCGTCGCATCCCACTGTGTTGATCGGCAAGGACACCCGCATCTCGGGCTACATGCTGGAGTCTGCCCTAGAGTCAGGATTTAGCGCTGCGGGCGTTAATGTGCTCCTGGTGGGCCCCATGCCGACACCTGCAGTCGCTTATCTTACGCGGGCCCTGCGGCTTTCAGCAGGGATTGTGATCAGCGCTTCGCATAATCCGTTTAACGATAACGGCATTAAATTTTTTGATGGCCGTGGCGAGAAGCTCTCGGATGCCATCGAATCCGAGATTGAGACTGCGATTGACCAGCCCATGCAGTGTGTGGCCTCGGCAGATTTGGGTAAAGCCCGCCGTCTCGACGACGCCTCGGGCCGCTACATCGAGTTTTGCAAAAACACTTTCCCCTCCAGTCTGTCGCTGCGCGGTGTGAAGCTCGTGATCGATTGTGCCCATGGGGCCTCGTATCACGTGGCGCCGCCGGTCTTTCACGAGCTGGGCGCAGAAATTGCGGTCATGGGCCATGAGCCCGATGGTTTTAATATCAATTCCGGAGTGGGAGCAACCCATCCGCAGGCGCTTGCTGAGCGCGTCATGCGCGAGCAGGCCGATTACGGCATAGCACTGGATGGCGATGGCGATCGGCTGATCATGGTCGATCGCAGCGGCACTGTCTTTGACGGCGATCAGCTGCTGTATGCCATTGTGAAAGACCGGCTGCGGCATGTCAGCGTGGAAGCCGTGCAGGGTGTGGTGGGCACGCTCATGACCAATCTGGGCTTTGAGCATGCGATGCACCGGCTGCACATTGATTTTCGTCGCGCAAAAGTCGGCGATCGATATGTGATGGAGATGCTGAAAGAAACGGGCTGGCTTTTGGGCGGGGAATCGTCTGGCCATATCCTGTGCCTAGATCAGCACACCACCGGGGATGGAATCGTGAGTGCGTTGCAGGTCTTGGCGGCGATTGTGCGTTTTCACCAGCCACTTGCGGCGCTGGTAAAAGAGTTTGAGCGCTATCCCCAGACACTCATCAATGTGCCCATGCCTGCTGGGGCCGATTGGCAGAAGGCCCCCGGGGTTACCCAGGCCTGTGCCGATGCACAGAAGCAGCTGGCCGAGCAGGGCCGACTGCTGATACGGCCCTCGGGCACCGAGCCGGTGGTGCGGGTCATGGTGGAGGCCCGCCAAGCCGCGCTGGCCCAGTCCACCGCCCAGGCTGTCGCCGACGCCTTGCGCCGGCTCTAAGCCCGGCCGATGTCATCTGTTTGAAATATTGGGTCTCTAGACTCAGGCCTCGGATTGCGTTGTGGTCCATCTTGTTTCGAACAACCTCTTTTTCATAGGAATTTCCACGATGGTCTCTTTTAAGAAATTTCTCACCGCGGCCGCGCTCGTTTGTGGAGTCGTGGCCTCCGCCCAGGCCGCAGACATCACAGGCGCTGGCGCTACCTTTCCTTATCCGATTTACGCAAAATGGGCCGAAGACTACAAGAAAGTCTCGAAGGTCGGCCTGAACTATCAATCGATTGGCTCATCCGGCGGCATTCGTCAGATTCGCGCCAAAACCGTGACGTTCGGCGGCACCGATGCGCCTCTCTCCGGTGCTGATCTCGAGAAAGACAGCATGGTTCAGTTCCCGACAGTATTAGGCGGCGTTGTGCCCATTGTGAATCTGGAGGGATTTAAACCCGGTGAG
>JAGWWC010000091.1 GCA_018970545.1 Betaproteobacteria bacterium
ATCTCCACAACGCGGCCATTGCGCCGGGCGGCAAACAGCGCTGCCTCATTGACCAGGTTCGCGAGATCAGCGCCGGAGAATCCGGGGGTGCCACGGGCCAGAATATCGGCACGGACATCAGGTGCAATCGGCACCTTGCGCATGTGAACATTCAGAATCTGCTCACGGCCACGCACATCGGGCAGGCTCACCACCACCTGACGATCGAAGCGGCCGGGGCGCAGCAAAGCAGGATCCAGCACATCCGGGCGGTTGGTAGCGGCAATCACAATGATGCCCTGGCCGGTTTCAAAGCCATCCATTTCCACGAGCATCTGATTTAAGGTCTGCTCGCGCTCATCATTGCCGCCACCCAGGCCAGCGCCGCGCTGACGGCCCACGGCATCAATCTCATCAATGAAAATAATGCAGGGCGCATGTTTTTTTGCCTGCTCGAACATATCGCGCACTCGGGCTGCACCAACACCCACAAACATCTCGACGAAGTCCGAGCCTGAGATCGAGAAAAACGGTACCTTGGCTTCGCCGGCAATTGCTTTTGCGAGCAGAGTCTTACCGGTTCCGGGCTGGCCCACCATCAGCACGCCACGGGGAATGCGGCCGCCCAACTTTTGAAATTTGGACGGGTCGCGCAAAAACTCCACCAGCTCTTGGACTTCTTCTTTTGCCTCGTCGCATCCGGCAACATCGGCAAAGGTCACCGCATTGGTGTTTTCGTCGAGCATCCGCGCACGCGACTTGCCAAAGGAGAACGCACCGCCTTTGCCGCCGCCTTGCATTTGGCGCATGAAAAACACCCAGACCCCAATGAGCAGCAGCATCGGGAACCAGGACACAAAGATGCTCATCAACACCGAGGGTTCTTCTTCGGCTTTGGCGGAGACCCGCACGCCGTACTTCATTAGATCGGAGACCATCCAGAGGTCTTGCGGCGTGTTGATGACGACTTGCCGCTCATCGCTGGTCATCGCACGGACGGTGCGGCCCTCAACCATGGCGGACTTGATGCGGCCCTGGCGGGCCTCTTCCATGAACTGGGAGTAAGGCATCTCCGGCCCCCGGCTCTGACGGGTGTCAAACTGCCGGAAAACCGTGAACAAGACCAAAGCGATCACCATCCAGATGGCAGCTTTGGGAATCATGTTGTTCAAGGCACTACTCCTTCAATAGGAAAAAATGATCGGGTGGGCGGAAATCTTGAGCCAGTTACTTGGATTCTATGCCCCGCCCTAAGTTTCCTCAATGCCAGTGTCACGCAGACACAACCTTTAGGTGGTGGCCTTTTGGGGGGTTTTCAAGGCCGTTTTCCTGTTTTTAGGCGCCTGCCCAGAAGAAACGTCTCGCTGGACTGCGCGCGGGACGCCGGGGGCTTGCGGGCGGCTACCGAGGAAAACTGCTGCTTAAAGAGCTCCACCAGCTGGCTGTAGCCGCTGCCCTGAAAGGTCTTCACCAACAGCGCGCCCTCAGGCTTGAGGTGTCGGGCGGAGAACTCCAGGGCCAGCTCACAGACGTGCATTACGCGGGCAGCATCGGCCGACTCGACTCCCGACAAATTTGGCGCCATATCCGAGAGTACGATGTCCACCTGCTCACCCAAAAGGCGATCGGAAAGCTGCTGGGCGACTGACTCTTCACGAAAATCGCCCTCGATGAATTCCACATCCGCGATCGGCTCCATGGGCAGCAGATCCAGCGCAATGATCCGGCCCCTGACCTGCCGGCCTTTGCCCTCCGGCCCCTTCACGGTCAGCAGCTCGCGGGCCACCTGGGACCAGCTGCCCGGGGCGCTGCCTAAGTCCACCACCACCATGCCCGGCCGAATCAGCCGGTCACGCTCATGGATACCCAATAGCTTGAATGCCGCACGCGACCGATAGCCCTTGGCCTGCGCCTGCCGCACAAAGGGATCGGTGAGATGCATGTGCATCCACTGGGGATTAAATTTATTTTTCGCCATAAACCGACCATCTTTACGATGGCCCAGATGCGGCCTGTGCCGACTAGAGGTAGCGGACGTCGAGGATCTCGACCTGGCGTGCCCCGCCCGGGGCATGCACGACGGCGACATCACCGACCGATTTGCCAATCAGGGCCCGCGCAATGGGGCTGGAAATCGAAATCTTATTCATTTTAAGATCGGCCTCATCTTCGCCCACGATCTGATAGCTCATCCGCTGATCGGATTCGATATCCGCAAGGTCCACGGTCGTGCCAAAGACCACTCGGCCGTCTTTTTCAATTTGACTGGGATCAATGATCTGGGCCTGGGAGAGTTTTGACTCCAGCTCAGCGATTCGGCCTTCGATGAAACCCTGACGCTCTTTGGCTGCGTCGTATTCGGCATTTTCAGACAGATCGCCCTGGGCCCGAGCCTCGGCAATCGCCGTGATCACGGCAGGCCGCTCTTTGTGCTTTAGGCGGGTGAGCTCTTCCTTGAGAAGTTCTGCGCCGCGAACAGTTAACGGGGTCGTGCTCATGGTGAACGCCTTTTACTTTTCGGCAATCTGCCGATGCATTGCCTGCACATCAATCACGGTTAACGAGGCATCGAGCAGGTGACGGATGCCTTCGACAGCGGCCTGGGCACCCGCGATAGTGGTGTAGGTGGTCACACGAGCCGCCAAGGCGGTGGTGCGAATCGAGCGCGAATCTGCAATGGCTGTGCGCTTTTCTTCCACCGTATTCACGACAAACTGTACATCACCGTTTTTGATCATGTCCACCACATGAGGCCGTCCCTCGGTCACTTTATTGACCGTGGCCACCTCAATGCCGGCTGCGGCAATCGCGGCGGCCGTGCCGCGAGTGGCCACGAGCTTAAATCCGAGCTCGGCGAGCATTTTTGCAATGCCCACCACCACTGGCTTGTCGCTATTTTTGACGCTGATGAAGGCGCAGCCCGAGGTCGGCAGTTTGACGCCCGCACCCATTTGCGACTTCACGAAAGCCTCGGCAAAGGTCTTGCCCACCCCCATCACTTCGCCGGTCGATTTCATCTCCGGCCCCAAGATGGTGTCGACTCCCGGGAATTTCACAAAGGGAAAGACCGCCTCTTTTACTGAGAAGTAAGGCGGCGCGACCTCCGCGCCAATGGCCTGATCATCCAATGAACGGCCCAGCATCGCGCGCGCAGCGACTTTCGCCAATGCAATACCGGTGGCCTTGGATACGTACGGCACAGTCCGAGACGCGCGAGGATTGACCTCCAACACAAAGACATTGCCGTTTTGAATCGCAAACTGCACATTCATGAGGCCCACGACATTTAAGGCCCGCGACATCATCGCAGTCTGCCGCTTTAATTCTTCAATCAATTCTTTGGAAAGCGAATATGGCGGCAGGCTGCAGGCCGAATCTCCGGAGTGCACGCCCGCCTGCTCAATATGCTCCATCACACCGCCAATGAAGACCCGCTTGCCATCGGAGAGGCAGTCGACATCGACTTCGATTGCATCGTTTAAGAATCGATCCAAAAGTACAGGCGAATCATTGGAGACTTTTACGGCTTCACGCATATAGCGCTCTAAGTCACGCTGCTCATGCACGATCTCCATGGCGCGCCCACCCAATACATAGCTGGGCC
>JAGWWC010000028.1 GCA_018970545.1 Betaproteobacteria bacterium
TGATCTTCCGGAAGTGCATCACTGACGACCGGGATAAATCGAAAATCCGGCAGGCTTTTTACCCACTGCTCGGCGAGATCCGCCTGATACAGGTCATGCGGGCGACGTCCGCCCCAATACAGCACCATCGGCCGTCGAATATTTTTCATGGCGATGTATTCCACGACCGCCTTAATTGGCGCAAAGCCTGTGCCACTCGCGAGAAAAATAATCGGCTTGGCGCTGTCCTCGCGCAGAAAGAAGGTGCCCTGCGGGCCCTCGAATCGCAGAATGTCTTTCTCTTTGACTGCATTGGCCGATGGCGTACCTGGCCCGAAAAGAGCGTCGGTGAATGCGCCGCCCGGTGTGTGCCGAATATGAAGCTCAATGATGTTGTCCTGATGAGGGGCGCTCGCCATCGAATAGCTGCGCCGCTTGCCATCTTTTAAAAGAATATCAATGTACTGGCCGGCAAGGTAATCAAACTTCTCAGTGGCCGGCAGCTGAAGCTTGACCACCGCCACATCCTGGGCCACGCGGGCAATGCTCTGCACACGGCAGGGCATTTTGCGCACCGGGATCATGCCCTCGGCCGCAACGATTCTCGCTTTGACGGTGACATCGGACAATGCCGTAGCACAGCACAACAGCACCCCGCCCTGCTCGCGCTCTGCATCCGAGAGGGCTTTTTTCTGGTAATCGCCATAGTCAACAGTGCCATCCATGAGCTGCGCTTTGCAGGATCCGCAGGCACCGTCTTTGCAGCCATAAGGCACAACAATGCCCGCACGCAGCGCAGCCTGCAGAATCGGCTCGCCTTCGTTGACAGAAAACTTGCGGCCTGATGGCAGCAGTGAACACTGATGACTCAAAATGAAACGCCTCCGTGAAAAGCCCTAACGATACTGCACCCAATACAAGAAGAAACCCGCAAGGCCTAAGGCCATGATGCTGGGAAATAGCGCCATGAGTGGCGCCGGCCACGTCGTCAACACCCCCAGATGAGAAAAGAGGCTATTGAGTAAGTGAAACGCTACGCCAATCAGAATCCCTGCGAAGACCCGCGTGCCAACCGCACCCGACCGGGCCTGCAAGAATGCGGCGGGCAGGGCCAGCAGCATCATGACCCAGATGACCCAGGGATACACCAGACGCTTCCAAAACGCGATTTCGTATCGCTCTGACTGCTGTTTGTTTTGCTTGAGATACTGAATATAACGATACAACTCCAGTGACGACATGCGATCGGGATTGGTCACCAGGGCGCCCAACATTTCGATAGAAAGAGAGGAGTTCATGACCATCTGTTCTCGTTCGCGCTGCGTGACACTGCCCTCTTTGGAAAACTCAACCATCCGCACGCCCCGCAGATCCCAGTCAAATCCATTGGCGGACTCACCCAAATAGCGCCCACTTTTGGCTTCAACCATCAGCGACAGCCGTTGCTGAGCATCAAACTCATAGATGGTGACCCGCTCAAGCCCCTGGTCCTGCGTCAGCCGAGCTGCATTGACAAACCGAAAGGTGCGGTTCTCCTGGGGCCCGGACTGTACTGAGTCGCGCAGCCACAACCCTGAGCGCATTTGGCCAAGGCCCGTGCCCGCATCGCGAATGCGGCCGCGAAAATCCTCTACTGTGGGAGCCACCAGCTCCGAGAAAACGCCTGTTAAGACGATCATCGGAAAGCCGATGTAGAGCATCGACTTGATCGCAACACTGGGCAGCAGACCGGAGACACGGAAGACTGTAAATTCCGAGTGGGCTGCACTCTGCGATAAGGCCCAGAGTGTCCCGATCAGGGCCGCAATCGGGGCCAGCTCGACCACGCGACTGGGCAGCCCCAGCACCACATAAAGCAGCGCATGCTCAAATCGATAGCCTGCGATTCCGACCTCATCGACTTCAGCCAAGAGATCGAAAAACAAAAACATCGACAAAAAACCCGCCAACACGAAAGCCGTGGCCTGCACAATGCTATTGCCGATATAACGACGAAAAATGAACTCGTTCATCGCATCCGCCACCGCATCATGACGGCAGCAATCGCCAGCAGCGCCATCGGCAATGGCCACCAGGCCATCTGAAGGCCAAATCGGCCCTGTGTCACGGTGGCGGTCAGTGCACCAAAAAGATTACTGGCAATCAAATAAATCAAAAGCGCCAGCAGGAGGTTTACCCCACGACTCGACCGCGCCTGAGTGACCGCAAGAGGAATCGCCAGTATGCCCAGGCCAAGTGTCAAAAGCGGCAGGCCAACACGAAGGGCAATCTCGCCTTGGGCGGCAGGCTCTGTGCGCTCAAAAAGCGCCATGGTGGGTGTGGAGCGAATCGTTTCTTCGGACTTCACGCCCCGCGCGGAATGGTCGACCCGAAACCGATAGACCTCAAAGCCAGTGGTCTGGGTCTCCCAGTAGCCGGGCATCAAATCGGTGCGATAGCCGCGCTCCAACACAATCCATTGTTGGCCCTCGAGATCTTTTTCAAATTTTCCCGTCGATGACACGAGCACAGACTGCCGGCCGCTGCCGTCAATCGAGCGAATGAATACCGCACCAGTGCGCCCACCATCGTCATCGGGGTTTTCAAGAAAAAATACCCGCTGGCCCGAATAAGACTCGCGAAATTGGCCAGGACTGACCCGCTGGACGTCGCTGCGATTTTGGATCTCATCTTCAAAGGCTGCAATTTGCTGCTTTGACCAGGGTGCCACCACAGTCGACATCAGGGCCACCAGCAGAATCATCGGCCACATGAACCGCCAGACGGGTTTCAGAAAATCCGCCAGGCTCTTGCCAGAGGAGAGCCAGATGACCATCTCGGAGTCCCGCCACCAGCGCGACAGCACCATGAACACCGAGATGTAGACGGTCAGCATGAGTACGGTGCTCATCAGGTTGAGGGTGTTAAACACGATCAGCGGCACCACCAGCTCGCCATCGACCCGGCCTGAGGCCGCCCGGCCCAGGGCCCGAATCAAAATCATGGTGACCAACGTGGTCAATAACACTGCCAAAACCCCGCCAGAGGTCGATCTGAGTTCTCTGAGCAGGGATTTTTGAAAGAGCATTTTCTTTATAATTCAAGGTTTTACTGGACCTGGGCATTTTGTCATGACTGCAGCCGCCGCCCCCAAAGACATCAAAGAAGCCAAAGACCCCGGCGAGAACCGAGAGGTCGCCCAATTCATCGCCAGCAACAAGCCGGTAGATCGTGCCACTGCCGACTGCGTCTGGGTCGGCGTGTTCGCGACCAGCACGGGTGCGGTGGAACTCTCCAATGCCGCCAAGGTGCTGGACAAGGTCACCAATGGCGCGGTGGCCCGGGCCATCAAGGCAGGCGATATCGATGGCAAGGTGGGCAATAACCTGCTGCTGCGTGATCTGACTGGCATGCCCTCGCCCCGCGGGCTGCTGGTGGGCCTCGGCAAGCGCGAAGAACTCAACGAAAAAATCTTCTGTGACGCCCTGCGGGCTGCCGTGAAATCGGTCAGTGGCTCAAAGGGCATCAAGCGCATCGCCTCCTTTCTCACCGATGTGCCCGTCAAGTCAAAGTCCGGTGAGCGATCCGGTGCCTGGCGGGTGACCACTCATGTCACCACTGTGCGCGAGTGCGGTTATCGGTTTGAGCGCTTCAAAACCAAGAAAGACGACGGCAGCGCCGAAGGCTCTGCAAAATCCAAATCGGCCAAGCCTGCTGCCGAAGGCATCAGCCATGTGGAGATGCTGCTGCCTGGGGATATGCGCCCGACCGAGGCGCCCAAAGTCATTGAGGACGCCCAGGCCTTGGCCAACGGGCTTCAGCTCACCAAAGATCTCGCCAATCTCCCCCCGAATATCTGTACGCCGACGTTTCTCGCCAACCAGGCCCGCACACTGGCCCGCGAATTCAGGCTAAAAATTGAAGTCTTGGATCGGGCGGCGATGGAGAAACTCGGCATGGGTGCCCTGCTTGCGGTTGCCCAAGGGTCGGCCCAGCCACCGCAATTCATCGTGCTTCAGCATCACGGCGCCACCACCAAAGATGCACCTCATGTGCTGGTTGGCAAGGGCATCACCTTTGACACCGGCGGTATCTCGCTAAAGCCTGCGGCAGATATGGATGAAATGAAGTACGACATGTCCGGTGCCGCTACCGTGCTCGGCGTCATGCGTGCAGTTGCCGAGATGGGCTTAAAGCGCAATGTCATCGGCGTGATCCCCACCTGCGAAAATATGCCAAGCGGTACAGCAACGCGTCCGGGTGACATCGTGACTTCGATGTCGGGCCAGACCGTCGAGATTCTGAACACCGATGCCGAGGGCCGTCTGATCCTGTGCGATGCGCTGACGTATGTCGAAAAATTCAAACCCGCCTCAGTGGTCGATATCGCGACCCTGACTGGCGCCTGCGTGATCGCACTCGGCGCAGTCAACACCGGGCTCTTTACTGCCGATGATTCGCTTGCGGCTGCGCTGATGAAGGCCGGCCAGGATGCCCAGGATCCTGCCTGGCGCATGCCCCTGCAAGAGGAATATCAAGAGCTGTTGAAATCACCCTTTGCCGATATGGCCAATGTGGGTGGCCGGGCTGCAGGAAGCGTCACGGCGGCCTGCTTTTTGTGGCGCTTTACCAAGGCTTATCGCTGGGCCCACCTGGATATCGCCGGCACCGCATGGAGATCCGGTGCCGCCAAAGGCGCCACAGGCCGGCCCGTCTCTTTGCTCGTCGAATATCTGAAGAACGGCCTGGAGTAAGGCGCAGTGCGGCCGGGCCATGACTTCGATTGATTTTCACTTCAATACACCGAATCGCCTCGAATACGCCTGCCGGCTCACGCGAAAAATCCTGAATGCCGGCCAGGCGAAAGTCGAATCGCCCTTGGTTGTGTTTTGCAGCGAACGTTCACGGCTCGACCACTTTGATGATTTGCTCTGGAGTCTGTGGCCAGAGGAATTTATTCCTCATGCCCATGTCGCTTTGCCCGAAGCCCAAGACTCCCCCATCTTGCTGACCGACGACGACATCAAGTTGGATGTTCACGGCCTGCTGCTCAATCTCGACGATGCACCGCCACCTTTTTTCGCGCGCTATACCCGGCTATTTGAAATCGTCTCCACCGAAGATGCCGACCGCACCAAGGCCCGCGAGCGCTTTGGTTTTTATCGCGACCGTGGCTATGCCATCAATAACTATGACCTTGCTAAAAAATCATCATGACTGAGCTGGCCAAATCGTTTGAACCTGCAGAAATTGAAAAGCGCTGGGGCCCGCAGTGGGAATCCCGCGGGCTTTATCGGGCAGGCAATGAAGCCCAGCGTGCGGCCTTCTCCATTCAGCTGCCCCCGCCCAATGTCACGGGCACCCTACATATGGGCCATGCTTTTAACCAGACGCTCATGGACACACTCACCCGCTGGCATCGGATGAAAGGCGATAACACGCTTTGGCTTCCAGGCACCGATCACGCCGGCATTGCCACCCAAATCGTGGTGGAGCGCCAGCTTGATGCCAAGGGCATCTCGCGACATGACTTGGGCCGCGACGACTTCATTAAAAAAGTCTGGGAATGGAAGGAGCACTCGGGCTCGACCATCACTGGCCAGATGCGCAGGCTGGCTGCAAGCTGTGACTGGGATCTTGAGTACTTCACCATGAATGCCCAGTGCTCTGATGTCGTCAAAGAAGTCTTTGTGACCCTTTTCGAGCAGGGCCTCATTTACCGCGGCAAGCGGCTGGTCAACTGGGATCCCAAGCTGCTGACCGCCGTCTCCGATTTGGAAGTGGTCAGCGAAGAGGAAGATGGGTTTTTATGGTTGATTCACTATCCACTTTCCGATGGCAGTCAGGGCTTGATTGTTGCCACCACACGGCCCGAGACCATGCTGGGCGATGTTGCCGTTGCGGTAAATCCTGAAGATGAGCGCTATCGACATCTGATTGGGAAAACACTGAGGCTTCCCTTGGTCGGCAGATCGCTGCCGATCATTGCCGATGATTATGTGGATCCAGCCTTTGGCACAGGCTGCGTGAAGATTACGCCAGCCCATGATTTCAATGACTATGCCCTGGGTGAGCGGCATGGCTTAGAGAAAATCAACATCATGACCCTGGATGCCCGCATCAATGAGCATGCGCCGGCGGACTACCAGGGCCTTGACCGCTTTGAAGCCCGCGAAAAGATTCTCGTTGATCTTCAAGCGCAGGGCCTGCTGGTGGAAACCAAAAAACACAAGCTGATGGTGCCGCGTGGTGACCGCACCAACGCCATCATTGAGCCCATGCTCACCGACCAGTGGTTTGTCGCCATGAGCGCGCCCGCGCCCGAGGGCACCTTCACGCCCGGCAAGAGCATTGCCCAGCGGGCACTCGAAGTGGTGGAATCAGGGGAGGTGAAGTTTGTTCCCGAAAACTGGACCTCCACCTATCGGCACTGGCTGGACAACATTCAAGACTGGTGTATTTCGCGGCAGCTCTGGTGGGGCCATCAAATTCCCGCCTGGTACAAAGCCGATGGCCAAGGCCAGCCCATTCACGATGGCACCGTCTTTGTTGCCCGCAGCGATACAGAGGCCCAAGAAAAGGCCCGGGCGGCGGGCTGGAGCGGGGCCTTGGTGCGTGATGCAGATGTCTTGGATACCTGGTTCTCATCTGCACTGGTGCCTTTTTCTACCCTGGCCGAGCCCGAGCAGGTCTGGGATCGGGCCAACAATACGCCGAAGATCCGAAAAGAGCTTGCGCAATTCCTGCCTTCAAGCGTTTTGGTCACCGGCTTTGACATCATCTTTTTCTGGGTCGCGCGCATGGTGATGATGACCTGCCATTTCACCGGCAAGGTGCCCTTTCATCATGTCTATGTGCATGCCTTGGTGCGTGATGCCGAGGGCCAGAAGATGAGCAAATCCAAGGGCAATACCCTGGATCCGATTGATCTGATTGACGGCATTGAGTTGGACGCGCTGATCGCAAAACGCACCAGTGGTCTGATGAACCCCAAGCAGGCAGCGCAAATTGAAAAAAAGACCCGTGCCGAGTACCCGAAGGGCATTGCCGCTTTTGGCACCGATGCCCTGCGCTTTACATTTGCAAGCCTGGCGACTCCCGGCCGCAACATCAATTTTGATTTGAATCGATGCGAAGGCTATCGCAACTTCTGCAATAAGCTTTGGAATGCGACCCGCTTTGTGCTGATGAATTGCGAAGGCCAAGACAATGGCTTGGATGTCTGCGCGGGCGACTGCGGACCCGAGGGCCTGCTGAACTTCACTTTTGTAGACCGCTGGATTGTGTCGCAGCTGCAAAGAACCGAGGCGGCCGTGGAGCAGCACTTAAACGACTACCGCTTTGATCTTGCAGCCCGCGAACTCTATGAGTTTGTGTGGAATGAGTTTTGTGACTGGTACTTGGAACTTGCCAAGGTGCAGATGGCAGTCGGCAAGCCCAACGCCCAGAAGGCGGCCCGACGCACGCTGCTGCGCACACTGGAGGCGACCCTGCGGCTTGCCCATCCCATCATTCCGTTCATCACCGAGGAGCTTTGGCAGACCGTTGCGAAGACGGCAAAGCGCTCAGCGAAGCTCGAGGCGGGCGAGCCCGACTCAATTGTCACAGCCGCCTACCCCAAGGCTGAGATGGGCAAGGTCGATCCCCTGGCCGATGCCCGTGTGGCGCAACTCAAAGAGATGGTGGGCGCAATCCGGGCACTGCGGGCCGAGATGGGCTTATCGCCAGCAGATAAGGTGCCACTTCGCATTAGCCTGGAGAATCTGCAAGCCATGAACACGCAGACCAGGCTTGATCTGCGCATTGACGGATTAGAGCGCCAGCAGATCGCGGCAAGCTTGAAAGCCTTGGCGAAACTCAGTGAAGTCAGTTTTGAAAAATCACTCGGTGAAGAGGCGAAGCGCTCACCCGTGCAGATTGTGGGCGACTTAAAGCTCATGCTGGTGGTCGCCATTGACGTCGAGGCCGAGCGTGCACGGCTGTCAAAAGAAGTTGCGCGACTCGAGGGCGAAATCACCAAGGCCCGCGGCAAGCTATCCAACGAGAGCTTTGTCGCACGGGCGCCAGCCGCCGTGGTTGAGCAAGAGAAAGCGCGCCTCTCTGAATTCGAGACGGCGCTCGCTCGGATCAAGAACCAACTCTCACACCTTTAACCCGGCCCGCGGCCCCAAGCCCGATAACACCGGCCGTACAAAAGAAAAAGGCGCCAATTGCTTGGCGCCCAAACGATCGTCACTCCCTCAAATGACGATCCCTCCTCCTCACAAGAAAGAGTCTAACCCTTTCGGCGGATTAAAAAACGAAATTCCCCTTCAGCCTCAGTGCTTTCCATCAGTTGATGACCTGTGTGTCGACAAAAATATTCGAAATCCCGCACTGCACCAGGATCTGTTGCGAGCACTTGTAATAACGACCCGCCAGTCATTTCGTTTAAGGTCTTCTTCGCTTTCAGAATCGGCATCGGGCAATTCAGGCCCCGCGTATCGAGGACGCGATCCGCAGTCGATTCAGTCGGAGTGTTCATGTTGCCCATGGTTCACCCTTAAAGCTTAGACTTCACAAACGTCGTTACGCTCTCGAGTGCCTTTGGAAGGCCGGAGGGATCAGTGCCGCCGGCTTGCGCCATGTCGGGCCTGCCGCCGCCTTTGCCCCCTACCTGCACTGCAACATGATTCACAAGTTCGCCGGCCTTGACCTTTGCCGTCAGATCGGCGGTCACGCCAGCAATCAGGGTGACCTTGCCAGAGTCCACACTCGCCAAAACGATCGCCGCAGATTTGAGCGTGCTTTTCAACTGATCCATCGTGCCACGCAAAGACGCGACATCCGCGCCGTCGATGGCAACGGCGAGTACTTTCACGCCGTTGATGTCCTGAGCCTGAGACGCCAAATCACTGCCCGCCGAAGAGGCGAGCTTGGACTTCAGCCTCGTGATCTCTTTTTCCATCGCTTTCACGTTATCCATGATCTGAGCAAGCCGCGCCGGCAGTTCATGGACGGAGGCCTTTACCACTGCGGCGGCCTGGGTCATTTTTGATTCCAGTGACTGCAGAAGCGCCAATGCATTCTCGCCGGTCACGGCCTCCATTCTGCGAATGCCGGCGGCCACGCCTGATTCGGAAACCACTTTGAATAACCCAATATCACCGGTGCGGCTCACATGGGTCCCGCCACAGAGCTCACACGATGAGCCGATGTCCAGCACCCGGACCTGATCGCCGTACTTCTCGCCAAATAAGGCCATGGCGCCGTGGGCGATCGCATCATCAAAGGCCATGACCTGGGCCTTGGTGGCCTGATTGGCGAGAATCTCGGCATTCACAATCTCTTCAATCCGGCGAATCTCATCATCGGTCACTGGCTGATTGTGTGAAAAATCAAATCGTGTCTTCTCCGAATCCACCAGAGATCCCTTTTGCTGCACATGGGCGCCGAGGACTTCTCGCAGAGCCTTATGCAGCAGATGGGTTGCGGAATGGTTGCGCACGGTGTGGGCCCGACGCTCCATATCCACCTCGGCATGAAGCTTATCGCCTACCCGGATCTCACCGGTGAGCACCACACCGTGGTGGCCAAAGACCTCTGCAGAAATCTTTTGCGTATCCTGGACCGAGAATGCCATGTTCTCACCACGCAGGCCGCCCGCATCACCGACCTGGCCACCCGATTCGGCATAAAACGGTGTTGTGTCCAACACCACAACCGCTTCATCGCCAGAGGCTACCGATTTCACACTCACGCCATCTTTATATAAGGCTGTGACCGCAGCCTGCTGCTCCAGTTTTTCGTAGCCCACAAATTTTGTTGCGACACCGGAGTACTCCAGCACGTCGGCAGCCTTAAATTTGCCGGCCGCTCGAGCCTGCTCGCGCTGCCGGGCCATGGCCGCATCAAATCCTGGCTCATCCACCTCGACTCCACGCTCACGGCAGACGTCTGCAGTGAGATCCAAGGGAAAACCAAAGGTGTCATACAGCGTAAACGCAGTCTGTCCATCGAGCCGCCCGCCCTTGCTCAAGTCTTGCAAGGCGGTGTTCAGAATGCCCATGCCCTTTTCAAGCGTCTCGCCAAAGCGTTCTTCTTCTTGTTTTAAGGTCGCAGCCACGCGGTCTGCTGATTTTTTCAGCTCAGGATAAGCGGTGCCCATCTCTTGGACGAGATCCTCCACCAGCTTATAAAAAAACGGCTGCGACTGGCCCAGCTTATGGCCATGCCGTAAGGCCCGGCGCACGATTCGCCGCAGCACATAGCCACGGCCTTCATTGCCTGGGATCACACCATCCACGATCAAAAAACTGCAGGCCCGAATATGGTCTGAGATCACGCGTAAGGATGGATTGTCGAGCTGCTTGCAGCCCGTCTCGCGGGCGGTGGCACGAATCAGATTCTGAAAAAGGTCGATCTCATAGTTGCTGTGGACGTGCTGAAGCACCGCGGCGATGCGCTCCAATCCCATGCCGGTATCCACACAGGGCTTGGGCAGCGGCGTCATCTTGCCGGACTCATCACGCTCAAATTGCATGAACACCAGATTCCAGATTTCGATGTAGCGATCCCCATCCGCTTCCGGGCTTCCCGGGGGGCCGCCCCAGACCTCTGGCCCATGGTCGTAGAAAATTTCGCTGCAGGGGCCGCAGGGACCGGTATCGGCCATCTGCCAGAAGTTATCGCTCGCGTAACGGGCGCCCTTGTTATCGCCAATCCGCACAATCCGCTCTTTGGGAACCTTGATCTCGTTGGCCCAGAGATCGAAGGCCTCGTCGTCCTCTTGATAGACCGTGATCCAAAGTCGTTCGGCAGGAAGCTGATAGACCTGGGTGAGCAATTCCCAGGCGAAATGAATGGCATCGCGTTTGAAGTAGTCGCCAAACGAGAAGTTGCCCAGCATCTCGAAAAAGGTGTGGTGCCGGGCCGTGTAGCCCACATTTTCGAGGTCATTGTGCTTGCCGCCCGCCCGAACGCTGCGCTGAGATGACGTGGCACGCTTGTACGGCCGCTGCTCGCGGCCCAGAAATACGTCTTTGAACTGAACCATGCCGCTATTGGTAAAGAGCAACGTCGGGTCATTGGCCGGCACGAGCGGGCTCGAGGCTACGATCGTATGGCCCTTGGATTCAAAAAACCGCAGGAACTTCTCTCGAATTTCTGATGCGTTCATGGCTTGGACAACACTTAAATAGAGAGGGAGGGCCGCCGCAATCACGGCCCGCATCTTGGACTTGACCCAACCCCGTAGTTTAGACCGACTGCCTGCCCCCGACCCGCCCAAAGCCAGGCCCGAAGGGCCTGCTGGGCCCAAGGTTTACCCGGGCTGGTCGACTGTGAAAGAATCCCACTTGGTCAGGAGGAGAAATGAAAATCCACAACCGTCGCGACTTTAATGCCGGCCTGATGTTTTTGCTCATCGGCCTGGGATTCGGAACCTATTCTCTCGAGTACTCCCTTGGCACCGCCACGCGAATGGGCCCGGGCTACTTCCCGCTGATGCTCTCGATCATCGTGGGCGCGCTGGGATTGATCGTACTGATCATGTCGTTTGTTCCTGCCGATGCCCAAGAGCCTCCAGGGCAGACCGACTGGCGTGGCATCGGACTGATCTTGGCCAGTGTGGCGCTCTTTGCGCTGCTGTTGCCTTTTACGGGTTTCATCGTGGCGGTGCTTGCCCTGGTATTCCTCTCAGCAACCGGCAGCGACGAATCCAAGGCAAAAGAGACCGCCCTCTTGGCAATTGGCCTGCTGGCCCTTGGTGTCGGGGTTTTCGGCTACGGCCTTGAACTCCAGTTCCCTATTCTTCCGCCGATCTTCACACGCTAGATCTCCCCGCACCCAATCAGCACGTCACCCTACTGAGATTGCCATGGACCTGTTAGCCAACCTTGCACTGGGCGCCGCCACCGCCTTCACCATTGAAAACCTCTTTTACTGCTTCATCGGTGTCTTACTGGGAACGCTGATCGGCGTGCTCCCCGGCATCGGGCCCTTGGCAACGATTGCCATGCTGCTGCCCATTACTTACAAGATGGCTGACCCTTCGACCGCGCTGATCATGCTGGCAGGCATCTTCTACGGTTCGCAATACGGGGGCTCTACCACTGCGATTCTGGTGAATCTTCCAGGCGAGTCGTCCTCGGTGGTCACCACACTCGACGGCTATCAGATGGCCCGACGGGGCCGGGCTGGCATTGCCCTGGCCACCGCCGCATTGGCCTCCTTTTTTGCCGGCACGGTGGCTACATTTTTGATTGCCGCCTTCGCCCCACCGCTGGCCGAAGTGGCCTTCAAATTCGGTCCCGCAGAATATTTCTCGCTGATGGTGCTGGGCCTGATTGCCGCAGTGGTCTTGGCCCACGGCTCGATCATCAAGGCCTTGGGCATGGTGGTACTGGGGCTGCTGTTGGGAATGATTGGCACCGACGTGAACTCGGGAACTGCCCGGTTTACGCTGGGCATTCCGGAACTCACCGACGGAATTGAATTCGCGGTGATTGCCATGGGTATGTTCGGCTTCGCGGAGATCATCTACAACTTAAAGCAAAAGGAATCGCGCGAGCTTTTGCAGAAAAAAGTCACCAACTACATGCCAACCAAAGAGGATTGGCGGCGCGGCGGCAAGGCGGCGGTGCGCGGAACGGCGCTCGGCTCGTTCCTCGGGATTTTGCCAGGCGGGGGTTCCATTCTTGCCTCGTTTTCAGCCTATGCCATGGAGAAAAAGATCTCCAAAAAACCAGATGAATTCGGCAAAGGCGCTATTGAGGGTGTGGCTGGGCCAGAGGCTGCCAACAACGCTGGCGCCCAGACCTCCTTCATTCCGATGCTGACCCTGGGCATTCCGACCACGCCGGTGATGGCACTCATGATCGCCGCGATGATGATTCACAACATTCAGCCGGGGCCGCAGGTGATGACCAGTAACCCGACGCTTTTCTGGGGGCTGATCGTGTCAATGTGGGCGGGTAACTTATTCTTGGTGATTCTCAATCTGCCGCTCATTGGCCTGTGGATTAAGTTGCTTCAAGTGCCTTATCGCTTCCTTTACCCTGCGATTCTGCTGTTTTGCTGTATCGGTGCGTACAGCCTGAACAACAATGTCTGGGATGTGCTGATGACCATCCCCTTTGCGATCATGGGCTATTACTTCAAGAAGTGGCACTGCGAGCCCGCGCCACTGCTGATGGGATTCATTCTGGGTGAGCTGATGGAGGAGTATTTGCGTCGGGCACTCACCATCTCGCGCGGTGACTGGGGGGTCTTTATTGATCGGCCGTTATCCGCCACGCTCTTGGGCATTGCAGTGCTGCTGCTGCTGATTGTCGCCCTGCCCTTTATCCGTAAGAAGCGGGATCAAGCCTTCGCCGGCGAGGACGGTTGATGCCAGAGTCTTCGAGGAGGGTTGCATTCCTCGGCCTTGGCGTGATGGGTGGCCCGATGGCGGGCCACCTTGCAAAAGCCGGCCATCACGTCACTGTTTTCAATCGCACTCAAACCAAGTCCAGCCACTGGGCAGAAGAGCACCGCGAATTGCACGTGGGCGTTGCCTGCTCACCAGCAATTGCGGCCGAAAATGCGGACCTCGTGTTTGCATGTGTCGGCAATGATCAAGATCTGCGCAACGCCACACTCGGCGCAGACGGCGCCTTTGCCGCAATGAAAAAAGGGGCCGTCTTCATCGATCACACCACCGCCTCTGCCGAGATTGCCCGGGAACTGGGGGCGGCGGCTGATCAAAAAGGCATTGGATTTCTCGATGCTCCCGTCTCGGGTGGCCAGGCCGGCGCAGTCAACGGCACGCTCACCGTCATGGTTGGTGGCCACCTTGCGCACTTTGAGCAGGCCAGGCCCGTGGCGATGGCTTTTTCGAAAGCCTTCACCCGCGTGGGCCCGCATGGCAGCGGCCAGCTGGCCAAAATGGTCAATCAGATCTGTGTGGCCGGTGTTGTGCAGAGCCTGGCAGAGGGGATTGCCTTCGGGCAGAAGGCTGGGCTGGACATGAAGCTTGTGCTGGAGATCATCAGCAAGGGTGCCGCCCAGTCATGGCAGATGGAAAATCGTGGCCAGACCATGGTTGAGGGCCAGTTTGACTTTGGTTTTACCGTGGATTGGATGCGAAAAGACCTCGGTCTTTGTCTCGAAGAAGCAAAAAAACACGGCGCCGTGCTGCCCACGACGGCCTTGATTGATCAGTTCTATGGCGACTTACAGCGAATGGGCGGTCAGCGATGGGATACTTCGAGCTTGATCAAACGCCTCCGATGACCGCATGGCTGTTTTTACTCCCGTCTCCGAGGGATCGCTCCGCACGCTGCTTGGCCGCTTCGATTTAGGCGAACTGGTTGCTTTCGAGGGCATCGCCTCGGGAATCGAGAACACGAATTACTTTGTCGATACGACAGCAGGCCGCTTCGTTTTGACACTTTTTGAAAAACTATCCGCGCAGCAGCTGCCGTTTTATCTTGAGCTTATGCGGCACTTGGCCGACCGGGGTATTGCCTGCCCAAAGCCCATGGCCGATCGCAGCGGTGCAATTCTTCATGACTGCGAATCAAAGCCAGCCTCCATTGCGACCCGATTAAAGGGCCAATGGCAGCCCACCCCCACGGCCGCCCACTGCAGAATTCTAGGTGCGGCGCTGGCCTCATCTCATCTTGCTGTGGCCGATTACGCAGGCCATCAGCCGAACCTGCGGGGATTGTCGTGGTGGCAGCAGACGGTGCCGCAGATTCTGCCTTTTCTCTCGAATGATCAGGCGGCACTGCTCTCTGATGAGCTCGCCGCCCAAGTGGCGTTTTCCGAAACTGCAGCCGCAAGGCAGCTGCCAAGCGGGGCGGTCCACGCCGATGTTTTTCGAGACAATGTGCTCTTCGAGGAGACGCCCCTTGGTCCTGTCTTGGGCGGTTTTATCGATTTTTATTTTGCCGGCGTTGATCGTTTCGTTTTTGATCTGGCGGTGGCTGCCAACGACTGGTGTGTGGTGCACAACGAAGCCGACACCGGAGCATTTTTGCCATCCCACTTAACGGCTCTGCTGGCAGGCTATGACGCAATTCGGCCGCGCTCAGAGAACGAACAAGCGGCTTGGCCCATGATGCTGCGGGCAGCAGCCTACCGTTTTTGGGTCTCGCGTCTTTACGATTGGCATTTGCCGCGAAACGCTGCGATGCTCACGCCGAAGGATCCGACCCATTTTGAGCGGCTGCTGCGCACCCGACGCGCCACCGACTGTCACTGAGAGGCAAATGCAACTACTGACCGAACCACGAATCCTGGAATCCCGAGTCGGTGCCCGATGGCTCTCCGAAGGATTTCGGCTATTTCATCAGCAGCCCCTCGGCTGGACTCTGATTCTCTTTATCTACTGGGCCGCTATGCTCATGGCTGCTTTCATTCCAATTTTTGGTCTGGTGCTGCCGCTGCTGCTCACGCCGGGGCTCTCGATGGGATTTATCGAGATCTCTCAGGCCATTGATCAGCGTCAGCCGCCGCGGCCACCACTGCTGATTGCTGCTTTCCGCTCAGCCAAAGCGAAAGCCGTGTTGTCCCTGGGGGCCTGGTACGTGCTGGAGATCACCGTCATTATGTTGGTGAGCACCCTCATTGATGACGGCGCGCTCGTCGAATGGATCACGCTTGGCCAGATGCCCAAAGCTGAGCAGATCGCTGCGGTGCAGACATCCGGTATCGTGGCCTTTGTGTTGTATATCCCGGTCATGATGGCGTTTTGGTTTGCGCCTCAGCTGGTGGTCTGGTCAGGATTTACTCCCGTGAAGGCGTTGTTTTTTAGTTTTTTTGCAGTCTGGAGAAACAAAGGCGCATTCATCCGCTACGCAATTACATGGGTGGGACTGACGCTATTTGTGGGTGTCGCGATGGCCTTGCTCAATGAAATCATTGAAATGAAGCCCAGCACGGTGACTGCATTTTTATTTCCCATCACCCTTATTCTGATGGCAGTCGCCCACGGATCGTTTTATGCCAGCACGAAGGCCGTGTTCGGGCCCGCAGAGGAAGCCGCCTAAGCGGCGTCGATTTTCGCAATCGCCAGGGCCAGCCACTTCACGCCATCGCGCTTAAAGTGAATCTGCGCCCGGGCATCCTCGCCTGAACCTTCAAGGGCCACAATCACGCCCTGACCAAACCGGGCGTGCGAGACATTCTGGCCAATCCTAAATCCGCTGTCATGGCCAGCGAGCGATACCGCCCTGCCACTGCCGCCAGGGCCTTTGGCAGTGAAACCCAATCCTGATTGCTGGCTGGTTCGGACGCGGCCCGCAAATCCATTGCCCGAACGGCCACTGTAACCATAGGACGATCCGCCTTCGTAGTTAAGGCCTGCGCCCATCGCGCCTTGAGCGTTAAGCCTTGGCGTGAGCCAGCGGACATCGGCTTCGGGAAGTTCATCCAGAAAACGGCTGCGCATGTTGTAGCGGGTCTGTCCGTGCAGCATCCGGGTTTGCGCCAACGATAAATACAAACGCTGGCGGGCACGGGTAATCGCCACATACATGAGCCTGCGCTCTTCTTCTAAACCATTGGGCTCCATGACCGAGTTTTCATGCGGGAAAAGCCCCTCTTCTAAGCCGGTGATGAAAACCGAATCAAACTCAAGGCCCTTGGCGGAGTGCACGGTCATGAGCTGTACGGCATCCTGGCCCTCTTCGGCCTGATGATCTCCCGCTTCAAGTGAGGCGTGAGATAAAAATCCCACCAGGGGCGGCATTCGAATTTCGCCGTCATCGGTCACGCTCTCACCTTCTTCGCTCACGAAAACCGCCGCAGCATTGACCAGCTCGCGCAGGTTTTCAACGCGGTCGCGGCCCTCGCGCTCCGCCTGATAGTGGGCAATCAGGCCCGACTTCTCGATTACTAGATCCACTAGGTCATTGAGCTTTGCGCCCTGGCCCTCAAAACGCATCGATTCGATTAACCGGGTAAAGCCGCTCAGCGCACTGCCAGCCTTACCCTCAATATGCGGAACCGCGGCATAAAGGCTAACCCGAAGGGCGGCGGCCTGATTCTGCAATGACTCAATACTGCGGGCCCCAATGCCGCGGGCCGGAAAATTGACGACCCGCGAAAACGAAGTGTCATCGTGCGGATTTTCCATCAGCCGAAGATAGGCCAGCGCATGCTTAATCTCTGCCCGCTCAAAAAATCGCAGGCCGCCAAAAACCCGATACGGAATTGCCGCGTTAAACAGCGTGTGCTCAATGACCCGCGATTGGGCGTTACTGCGATACAGCACCGCAATCTCACGACGCAGCGAGCCCTCGGACACCAGTGAGCGGATTTCATCGACCAGCCACTGGGCCTCCAGGCCGTCGCTTGCGGCCTCCATGACGCGGAGTTGCTCGCCTTCGCCTGCGTCGGTCCAGAGGTTTTTGCCCAGCCGCTGGGTGTTATTGCGAATCATGGCGTTGGCGGCATCCAAGATGTGGCCGCAGGAGCGATAGTTCTGCTCAAGCTTAATTAAGTGGGGCACGGCAAACTCGCGCTCATAGCGCTGCATGTTGGCAACATCGGCACCACGAAATGCATAAATGGACTGATCGTCATCGCCCACTGCAAATACCGCCGTGCCCGGCCCTGACAGCTGCCGAATCCACTCGTACTGCAGCGGGTTGGTGTCTTGAAACTCATCAATCAAGATGTGGCGAAAGCGATTTCGGTAATGATCCCGCAGGGCTGTATTGCGCTTTAAAAGCTCGACCGAACGCAGCAGCAGCTCGCCAAAATCCACCACGCCTTCGCGCTGGCATTGCTCATCATAGGCCTGATAAAACTCAATAAACTTTCGGTTATACCCATCCGACTCCTCAATGTCGGCCGGCCGAAGGCCCTGCTCCTTGGCGCCATTGATAAAAGACTGCAGCTGCCGAGGCGGGAATTTTTCATCATCCCAGTTCAGGGATTTGAGCAATCGCTTCACCGCTGAAAGCTGATCCTGCGAATCGAGGATTTGAAATGTCGCGGGCAGCTGCGCATCGCGGTGATGGGCCCGCAGCAGCCGATTGCAAAGCCCATGAAAGGTGCCCACCCACATGCCGCGGACATTGACCGGCAGCATGGCGCCGATGCGGCCCAGCATCTCTTTGGCAGCCTTGTTGGTGAAAGTCACCGCCAGCAGACCCTGTGGGCTGATCTGGCCCGTCGAAATGAGCCAGGCGATTCGGGTAGTGAGCACGCGGGTCTTGCCACTTCCCGCGCCCGCCAGAATCAGGGCCGATTCCGCGGGCAGCGTGACTGCGGCACGCTGTTCGGGGTTTAAATGCGCAAGAAGGTCGGGCATGACCGCATTCTAAGGACTTCGGGGTCGACCCCCTTGATAAAATCCGCCATCCGAACCCCGTCGAATATTGCCCTCTCCTCTTATGCCCTCTGCCGCAGTCCCCACGACCGAGTCCACCTATCAGCCCAAGGCCGTGGAGTCACGTGCCCAGGCGGCTTGGCAGGCCGCCAATGCCTATATCACGAAAGAAAATGACCCTCGGTTCCCAAAAGGCAAGTACTACGCCTGCTCAATGCTGCCCTACCCATCGGGCAAGCTGCATATGGGCCATGTTCGGAACTACACGATCAACGACGTCATGACCCGCTCCCTGCGCATGCAGGGCTATAACGTGCTGATGCCGATGGGGTGGGATGCGTTTGGCCTGCCCGCAGAAAACGCCGCCATGGCCAATAAAGTGGCCCCCGCCAAATGGACCTACGACAACATCGCTTACATGAAGCAGCAGATGCTGGCGATGGGCCTGGCGATTGACTGGAGCCGTGAGGTCGCCACCTGCGCGCCCGATTACTACAAATGGAAC
The DNA here is from genome assembly GCA_018970545.1 of Betaproteobacteria bacterium. GTDB lineage: Bacteria > Pseudomonadota > Gammaproteobacteria > Burkholderiales > Burkholderiaceae_A > Lacustribacter. The sequence continues at coordinate 18,765 of JAGWWC010000028.1, forward strand.
CAGTGGCTGTTTCTAAAAATGCGCGAGCGTGGAATCGCCTATCTCAAAACAGGCACCGTCAATTGGGATCCGGTGGATCAGACGGTCCTGGCCAATGAGCAGGTCGTTGATGGCAAAGGCTGGCGCAGTGGCGCGGTGGTGGAAAAGCGCGAGATCCCCATGTACTACCTGGGCATCACGAAGTACGCCGAGGAGCTGCTCAACGATCTCAACGGCCTGGGATGGCCTGAGCGTGTCAAGATCATGCAGGAAAATTGGATCGGCAAATCCACTGGGGTTCGATTTGCCTTTCCGCATCAAATTAAAGATGCCGACGGTGGCCTGATCCATGACGGCAAGATGTATGTCTTCACCACCCGCGCTGACACCATTATGGGCGTAACCTTTGTGGCGGTTGCACCTGAGCATCCGATTGCAACTGCTGCCGCAAAAAATAATCCCAAGCTGTCGGCCTTTATCGATGAGTGCAAAGCAGGCGGTGTTGCAGAGGCGGATATCGCCACCCGCGAAAAAGAAGGCCTGCCCACGGGATTGTTTGTGACCCATCCGCTGACCCAGCAGCAGGTGCCAGTCTGGGTCGGCAACTATGTGCTGATGAGCTATGGCGATGGCGCGGTGATGGGCGTTCCGGCCCATGATGAGCGGGACTTCGCATTCGCTAAGAAATACGGGCTAGAGATTAAGCAAGTCATTCAAAAGACCTCCACGAAAGTCGAGTTTTCAGCGGAGTCCTGGCAAGAGTGGTACGCAGATAAAGATGGCGTTGTGTGTGTGAGCTCCGGCAAATACGACGGCCTTAATCACGAGGCTGCAGTAAATGCAGTAGCCAGCGACCTTGAAAAGCTGAGCCTTGGCGAAAAACGCATCCAGTTTCGTCTGCGCGACTGGGGCATTTCGCGGCAGCGCTATTGGGGCACGCCGATTCCAATCATCCACTGCAAAGACTGTGGCGAAGTACCCGTTCCGGAAAAAGATCTTCCCGTGGTGCTGCCAGAGGATTTGGTGCCGGATGGCAGTGGCAACCCGCTGAATAAAGATGAGCGATTTTTAAAGGTCAATTGTCCAAAGTGCGGCAAGCCCGCCCGGCGCGAGACCGACACCATGGATACCTTTATTGATTCCAGCTGGTATTACATGCGCTATTGCAGCCCTGATCAACAGGACGCCATGGTGGATCAGCGACATGACTACTGGATGCCGATGGATCAATACATCGGCGGTATCGAGCATGCGGTGCTGCACCTGCTGTATGCACGCTTTTGGACCAAAGTCATGCGGGATATCGGTCTTGTGAAATTCAATGAGCCTTTTTCTAACCTGCTGACCCAGGGCATGGTGCTCAACGAGACCTATTACCGAGAAGATGAGGCGGGCCGGAAAACTTGGTTCAACCCCGCCGAGGTCGACGTCGAATTCGACGATAAGGGCCGGCCAATTCACGCGCGGCTTACCAGTGACGGCAAGCCTGTGCTGATGGGTGGCACCGAGAAGATGGCCAAATCGAAAAACAACGGCATCGATCCCCAGGCCCTGATTGATCGCTATGGCGCGGACACTGCGCGGCTTTTCACGATGTTTGCCTCGCCGCCCGAGCAGACACTGGAGTGGTCTGACTCTGGAGTGGAAGGTGCATTTCGGTTTTTAAAGCGCCTCTGGGCCTGTGCATCGGGTCTCGCTCCGCGTATCTCTGCGCAGGCCAAGACCTTCGGGCCGTTCACTGATGATTCGGCGAAAACTCTGCGCCGAGAGATTCATACGCTATTGAAGCAGGCTGACTTTGACATGCAGCGCAAGCAGTACAACACGGTGGTCTCGGCGACCATGAAAATGCTCAACACCCTGGAGGACGCAGCAAAAACTAGCTCTGCTGACAATCAAGAATTCAATCTTGCGCTGACCGAAGGGCTCTCAATTCTGCTGCGCGTGCTTTATCCGGTGGTGCCCCACATCGGATGGGCGCTTTGGCGCGACCTGGGCTTTGCGGCATCCCATGGCGACATGCTGGATACCGCCTGGCCCACAGTTGACGAATCGGCTTTGGTGCGGGATTCAATTGAATTGGTATTGCAAATCAACGGCAAAGTCCGCGGGGATGTCACCGTGGCCGCATCGGCAACCCAAGAGGAAATCCAGGCGGCGGCCCTGGCAACAGAAGCGTATGCGCGATTCTCAGAGGGCAGGCCGGCGAAAAAAGTAATTGTTGTGGCGGGCCGTCTGGTCAACATTGTCGTCTAGACCTCTGATGCCCTTCATTCATTACGCCCCTCGCCTGCTTAGCCTGACGCTGCTGATGATGGTCGTGCTGGTCTCGGGATGCGGATTCACGCCGCGCGGACAAAACCTTGGCCTACCTTTTAAAAGCATCACTGTGGAGGGCAATCAGGGCACAGCGGCCGAGGTGCTGCAGATCCTGCGCAACAC
>JAGWWC010000029.1 GCA_018970545.1 Betaproteobacteria bacterium
GAGGTGCCCTCTGGTGTGCGCCAGGATATCGACTTTGCCGTCCGGCAGGTCTATGACTTTGCAGTTGCGCAGCGAAATAGCATTCAGAATTTTGCAGTGGAAGTCCACAAAGGTGTGACCGCTGGCCAGCGCGTGATCCCGGTCAATGTGGTGGGCTGCTATGCGCCCGCTGGCCGCTATGCACATATCGCTTCTGCCTACATGACGGTGGCTACCGCGAAAGCGGCAGGCGTGAAAACTATTGTCGCCTGCTCGAGCCCCTTTCGTGGTGGCGGTATGCACCCGTATGTCCTTTACGCCTTTAAAGCCGCTGGGGCTGACATGATCATGACCCTCGGGGGCGTTCAGGCCATTGCCTCACTTGCCTATGGGCTGTTCACAGGAAAGCCTGCAGATGTTGTGGTGGGACCCGGAAATAAATTTGTTGCTGAAGCGAAACGCATGCTCTTTGGAGAGGTCGGTATCGATGTGTTTGCGGGCCCCTCGGAAGTGGCTGTGATTGCAGATGACTCCGCTGACCCTGCCATTGTGGCCAGCGATCTCGTGGGCCAGGCGGAGCATGGGCATGAGTCGCCCGCATGGCTGTTTACAAACTCGCGGCCCTTGGCCCAAGAGGTGATGCGACGCGTGCCGCAGTTAATCGATGCGCTTCCGCCAACGGCCCGAGATGCGGCTGGTGCGGCGTGGCGCGACTATGGCGAAGTGATTTTTTGCGAGTCCCGAGAGGAGCTCGTGGAGGTATCCGATCGCTATGCGAGCGAACACCTCGAGGTCCATGCGCAGGACCTCGACTGGTGGCTGAATCATCTTACTGCCTACGGATCACTCTTTTTGGGCGAAGAGACAACGGTGGCCTATGGCGACAAAGCCAGCGGCCCCAATCATGTGCTGCCCACCAAAGGTGCCGCCCGCTATTCCGGCGGCTTATCGGTGCATAAATTTATGAAGACTCTGACCTGGCAAAAAATGACGCGGGAGGCCAGCCGAGACATCGCCGAGGTAACGGCCCGCATCAGTCGACTGGAGGGTATGGAAGCCCATGCGCGCACTGCAGATGATCGGCTTGCGAAGTATTTTCCAGATCAGAACTTCGATCGGGGTCAGCCTGTCGAGGTATGAGGCCAGAATCGCTTTTCGATCTGCATGATCGGGTTGCGCTGGTCACGGGGGGCAGCAGCGGCATTGGTTTTACCATGGCCAAGGCGCTCGGGCTGGCAGGCGCTTCGGTGGTTTTGGCATCAAGAACAGCGGAGACGCTTCAAGCGCGGGTCCAGGAATTACGCGACAACATTATTCCAGCCGCGAGCGTTTGCGGAGACGTCAGCAATCTAGAAAAAACAAAAGAATTGGCCGAGCAAGCGGTGGCGTGTTTCGGCAAGATTGATATTCTGGTGAATGCGGCTGGCGTAAATCTGCGTGAGCCTTTCCAGAATGTCAGTCCCGCCACATGGGATCAGCAAGTAAGAGTGCATCTTGGCGCGCCGATGTTTCTGACCCAGGCGCTGGCGCCGGAGATGGCCAGCCGTGGCTGGGGCCGGATTCTGCTGATCGCTTCGCTCCAGAGTTATCGCGCATTTGCAAATAGCGCTCCTTACGGTGCTGCAAAAGGTGGGGTCGTACAACTTACCCGCGCGATCGCCCAGGAGTGGTCGGGAAAGGGCATTACCTGTAACGCGATTGGCCCCGGTTTTTTTCCAACGGAGTTGACCGCGCCGGTATTTAATAACCCTGAGCTTGTTGCCTATCATGCCGAGCGGACCGCCATCGGGCGTAATGGGGCCTTGGAGGATCTCTGGGGGGCCACCATCTTTCTCTCAAGTGAGGCTTCGGCGTACATCACCGGGCAGACGCTCATGGTCGACGGCGGCTACACTGCGCGATAGGCGGCTTGTAAAAGGAAACGTGATGAAAGCATTGGTATACACACAGCCCAATGAGGTACGCATTCAGCAGCACCCAGAGCCGACCCTCGATGCGGATGAGGTGATTCTTAAAATTGATGCGGTTGGAATCTGTGGCAGTGATATGCATGCTTACCATGGCCATGATCCGCGTCGAAAGCCCGGCCTGATTCTTGGGCACGAGTTTGCAGGGACTGTCGTGCAAAGCCGGTCATCGCTGTTTGGCACGGGGGCGCGGGTCACTGGAAATCCCTTGATCACCTGTGGCCGCTGCGATTATTGCCAGCAGGGCCGTAACAACCTGTGCGCCAATCGGACCATGGTGGGGATGACGCGGCCAGGCGCTTTTGCGGAATACATGAGCATTCCCGCCTCCTCCCTGATTGCACTTCCTGAAACCATGGACTCGGATACCGCCGCCTTAACCGAGCCGGCAGCGACCGCTGTCCACGCCTTGGATCTGTCGGTGCGGGCACTGCGTCGGCCGATCCAAGAGTGTCGTGTACTCGTGGTGGGTGGCGGCGCCATTGGAATGTTTGCGGCACTCTTACTGAAGCATTTCGGTGTCCTTGAACTCGATGCCATCGAAGTCAATCCGCTACGAAGACAGGCCCTGGCCCGAGAGACCCGGTGCAGGGTGATCGATCCTGCAGCGGAACGCTGCGGCGAAAATCATTACGAATTGGTGGTGGATTGTGTTGGCGCTGCGATCACGCGATCGACCGCATTTCAGGCGATTCGACCGGGCGGCGTGATCATGCATGTCGGCCTTCAGGAGTGGGCCAGTGAGATCGATATGCGTAAGCTCACCCTAGCGGAGATCACACTGCTTGGGACCTACACGTACACGACATTCGATCTACAGAATACCGTTCGGTATTTAGATCGTGGTGTTTTTGGCGACTGCAACTGGGTCGATCGCAGACCCCTTGATGAGGGTCCGGCGGCATTTGCAGATTTGCATCATGGCCGCGCGGCCTCAGCGAAAATTCTGTTAAAGCCTGGACACTGAGCTGCGGACTAGGAGTCCCGCAGGGCTCGGCGCAGGATCTTGCCCACATTGGTTTTTGGAAGCTCTGGCCGAAACTCAATCTGCTTAGGCACCTTGTAGTTGGTCAGATATTGTTTGCAGTGTTCGATCAGGGCCTCTTTGGTCAGCGCTGGATCTGAGCTTGCGACATAAAGCTTGACGGCCTCGCCGGTCTGCTCATCGGGTACGCCGATCGCTGCGACTTCGCGCACCGCAGGATGCATGGCGACAACCTCTTCGACCTCATTGGGATAGACATTAAACCCAGAGACCAGAATCATGTCTTTCTTACGATCGACGAGGAATACATAGCCTTTGTCATCGACATAGCCCATATCTCCGGTCTTAAGAAAACCGTCTTGAAAAAAGATCTTTGCGGTCTCATCGGGCCGGCCCCAGTAGCCCGAGGTTACCTGGGGCCCACGCAGACAAATCTCACCAACTTCGTTAAGTGGGAGCTCCCTGCCGCTGTCATCACGAATCGAGACCTCAGTGGAGGAGATGGGCAGGCCGATGGATCCAGAAAACGGAATATCTGCCAGTGGATTGATGGTGGCGGCAGGTGAAGTTTCCGTCAGGCCATAGGCCTGCGACAGTGCGCAGCCGGTGACGGCCTTCCACCGCTCGGCCACTGGCTTTTGCACGGCCATGCCGCCGCCGAGCGTGACCCGTAGGGTCGAGAAATTCAATTTCTGAAAATCCGGATGGTTTAAAAGCGCATTGAAAAGTGTATTCACCGCGGTAAACGCGGTGACGGGATACTTGGCCCACTCTTTTACAAAGTTTGGGATATCACGCGGATTCGCAATCAGAAGGTTCTGTGCGCCGATACGAATAAAGGTAAGGCAGTTCGCTGTCAGTGCAAAGATGTGATACAGCGGCAGGGCGGTGATGATGAACTCTTCGCCGCGGCGGACGACGGGTGAAATCCAGTGCTCGGCCTGCAGCACATTGGCGCAGATATTGCGATGCGTAAGCACAGCCCCCTTGGAGACACCAGTTGTGCCGCCGGTGTATTGCAAAAAGGCGATGTCATCTGGGGTGAGCCTTGGTGAATCAAAAGATTTCCCCTGGCCAAGGCTTAGGGCCTGTTTCATCGAAATGGCCTGCGGGAGATTCCAGGCCGGCACGAGTTTTTTAATCTTGCGCACCACGAAATTCACGATGTGGCCCTTAGCGCCGAGCATCTCACCCAGTGGGGTCACGATGACCTGCCGCACCTGGGTCTTACCGATGACTTGCTCCAGCACATGGGCGAAGTTTTCCAGAATCACAATGGCGGTCGCCCCGGAGTCGGTGAGCTGGTGCTCGAGTTCGCGGGGGGTGTACAAGGGATTGCAATTCACCACCACGGCCCCGGCGCGCAGGCTGCCAAACAGTGCGATCGGATATTGCAATACATTGGGCATCATCAGGGCGATACGGTCCCCCTTTTTGACCCCGACCGACTGTAGGTATTGGGCGAACAGTCGGCTCTGCTCATTTAATGCCTGATAAGTGATGGACTTGCCCATACTGATGTAGGCAGTCTTAGGCCCAAACTCTTCGCAGGCTTGAACGAAAAAATCCGCAACCGAGGTGACGCGTTGGAGTTCGATTTCTGCAGGGACTTGCGGCGGATATTGCTCAACCCAGAGTTTTTGCATGATGCGCTCCTGATTTACAGGGTCTCAAATATACCTGCGGCCCCCATGCCTGTGCCGATGCACATGCTGACCATTGAGTAGGGTTTTCTCTGCCTTCTTGCGCCGTGAATTGCGGTGCATGAGCGGATCGCGCCCGTTGCCCCGAGGGGGTGGCCTGCTGCGATCGCCCCGCCCAAGGGGTTGACCAGCGTGGGATCGAGTTTTAGCTCGCGAATCACTGCAAGCGCCTGGGCTGCAAAGGCCTCGTTGAGTTCGATCCAGCCGATATCCTGCAAGCGAATACCCGATCTTGCGATCGCTTTCGGAATCGCTGCGATCGGACCGATGCCCATGATCTCGGGCGCAACACCGGCGACCTCAAAGGCAACAAAGCGAGCAATCGGTGTCAGGCCATGGGTCTTGATTGCCGAGGCCGACGCCAAGAGCAGGGCGCCCGCACCATCTGACATCTGCGAGGAATTGCCCGCAGTCACTGAGCCCTTTGCATGGAAAACTGGCTTGAGCTTTGCGAGTCGCTCGAGCGTTGTATCGGCCCTTGGGCCCTCATCTTGATGCATCCAGGATCGCTTAATCCGCGGCTGTGCAGACTCTGGATTCGGCAGATGCGCGACCAGCTCAAACGGAACGAGTTCATCAGCATAGGCGGCCTCGGCTTGGGCCTTGCAGGCCTTTGTGTGGGAGTCCAACGCGAATTGATCCTGATCATCGCGGCTGACGGACCATTGGCGGGCAACATTTTCTGCGGTCATGCCCATGCCATACGCGATTCCAAGGTGGGCATTATTTTCAAAGACTGCCGGATTCATCGCCAGCTTATTGCCCATGATCTGCGGCATGGCGCTCATGGATTCGGCGCCAGCGGCGAGCATGAGATCTGCCTCACCCAACTGAATGCGTTGGGCAGCGTAGGCCACCGCCTGAAGTCCCGATGCACAGAAACGATTAATGGTAATGCCCGGTACTGACTGGGGCAGGCCAGCCAGCAGCAGACCAATGCGGGCCATATTCATGCCTTGCTCAGCCTCGGGCATCGCACAGCCAACAACGACGTCATCAATCGCAGTGCGATCCAACTCAGGGAGATGGCCTAAGCAGGCTCCAAGCGCTGCAGCCAGCAGGTCATCGGGCCGAGTGGATTTCATTTGGCCATTTTTCTTGCCGACGGGTAGCCGCTTAGCGGAAACGATGTATGCCTCTTGGCGTGATGTGCTCATGATGATTGCCTTGGTATCAGTTACGCAGGGGTTTGCCCGTGCTCAGCATGTGTTCGATGCGGGCCTGGGTCTCTGGGGTTTTTAAAAGATCCACAAAGAGCTGGCGCTCCACGCGGATCAGCCAGTCTTCATCCACCCGTGTGCCGGGATCGATATCGCCACCACACAGCGCAGTCGCTGCGGCATGGGCGACTTTATAGTCGTGATCGCTGATCATCTTGCCCTCATGCATATTGACCAACATGAGCGAGAGATTCGCAATTCCTGTACGGCCAGCAACGGGCACGGACTGCGCAATCGGCGGTGTATAACCGAGATCGGCACGATTACGGGCGGCACGCAGGCCGGCGTAGAGCAATTCATGGGCATGAAATACCGTGACGTCCTGCTGCTGAGCAAAGCCCATTTCGACTGCCTGCAGGCTGCTTTTGGCCACCTTGGCCATTGCGATCGTGGTGAAGATTTGCTGGATAAACGGAAAGACCTCGCCGGGTGTCGGACTGCGGGCAGCCCACTGTGCAGCGCGAACCGCGAACTCTTTGCAGCCACCGCCTGCCGGAATAACGCCCACGCCTGCCTCCACGAGGCCGGTGTAGGTTTCCAGATGCATCACCCGCTGCTGGGCGTGCATCAGAAATTCGCAGCCACCACCCAGCGCAAGGCCCTGGGTTGCGGCAACCGTTGGCACGCGCGCATATTTTAGGGCCTGCGAGGCCGCCTGAAATTGGGCCACGATCTGCTCGAGCCGGGCGAACTCCCCTGCTTTGCAGGCCTGGGCGACTTGCTTTAGGTTGGCGCCGACACAAAATGGCGGCTCATGCCAGAGCACCAAGCCATCCAGTTCGGTTTCTGCCATCGCAATGCTGACCATCATGCCAGCGAGCACCTCATCACTGACGGCGTGCATGGTGGAAGTAAAAGAGAGAATTCCGATTCCCGCATCCACATCGGGCAGACGCCAGAGTCGGACCTCTTTGTTTTGATACAGGGTCTCGCCCGCCGTCTGGCTGATCGGCGCCGTGCTGGGCCTGGCCTGCTCGCCAATCAGCAGCTCAGGAAATAACTGACGGCGATAGACCTCAAGACGCGATCGTCCGCGCTGAGCGCTGATGGCGGGCGCCCACGATCCCTCTGGCTGATGTACGCCAGCGCGCGCTGGCGTGAAACACCAGTCGGGCAGTGTGGCATCACTGAGTGTTTTGCCCGCCTTGCGATCTGCTTCAATGGCCTGTGCGATTGCGGCCCATCCAGCAGCCTGCCAGAGTTCAAAGGGCCCATGGCTCCAGCCGAAGCCCCAGCGCATCGCAAGATCCAGATCGCGGGCGTTATCGGCGATCTCATGCAGGTGCACGGCACTGTAGTGAAAGACATCACGGAACGTGGCCCAGAGCAGCTGGGCCTGAGGATGCGGACACTGGATTAAGGCAGCAAATTTTTCTGCGGGCTGACGTAGCGCGAGAATCTTTTCGACTTCCGGATCAATCTGGCTATCTGTTTTTCGATACTGGCCAGCCGCATAGTCAAGCACCAGAATATCTTTACCCTCTTTTTTGTAGAGGCCGCGGCCAGATTTCTGGCCCAAGGCGCCTTCTTGGATGAGTTTTTCAATCCAGGTGGGCAGCTTGAAAAACGCATGCCAAGGGTCTTGGCGTAGCTGCTCGCGCTTGGTGTCAACGACGTGGGCCAGTGTGTCGATGCCCACCACATCAACGGTGCGATAGCAGGCGCTCTTGGGCCGGCCGATACGCGGGCCGGTCAGCGCATCCACCGTGTCAAGGCCCAGGCCAAGGCGCTGGGTATGTTCCATTGTGGCCAGTAGCGAAAACACGCCGATACGATTGGCAATAAAGTTAGGCGTATCTTTGGCGCGGATGACGGATTTGCCCAGCGTGTGGACCAGCCAAGACTCCAGGGTATCCAGGCCTTCTGGCCGGGTCTCATCACAAGGAATCAACTCCACCAGGCTCATATACCGGGGTGGATTGAAAAAATGCATGCCACAAAAACGCGGCCGAAGTGCGGCAGGAATCTCAGCAGCCAGCGCGCGCACCGACAGTCCGGATGTGTTCGAGGCAATCCAGGCCGTCGCGCTGCAATAGGGCGCAATCTTTGCATAGAGGGCGCGCTTGATGTCCATGCGCTCGGCGACTGCCTCAATGATGAGCTGGGCTTCGGTAAGCCGCTGCAGATGGTCATCGAAGTTATTGGTCCGAATCAGACCCAGCACTGCGGAGCTGGCAAGCGGTGCCGGTTCGAGTTTTTTGAGTCGCTGCAAGGCCGTATTTACGAACTGATTGCGATCCTCGGCCGGGCCGGGCAGATCGAAAAGATCTACTGCGATGCCTGCGTTGGCCAGATGGCCAGCAATCTGTGCGCCCATCACGCCAGCGCCCAGCACGGCAACACGCTGAATTCGAAACTTATCCACGAATGCTCCTTGTTTTATTCCAGTTCAGTGGCCCGCCCCGAAAAGGAGCAAAGCCAGTGCTAAAGATCACTCCCGCATCGGCGAGATCAGCATCTGCAATCACACCCTCTTGTACGAGGGCCTGCGTTCGGTCGACTAAAGGTGCAATCAGGGACTCTGCAAGGCCTTCGGGGATGGCAGCAACATCGCTGCGATTTGCGATTGATCCCTTTGCCCATTCATAGAAACCACGGCCCGTTTTCTTGCCGAGATCGCCTCGCTCTACGCGTTCCATGAGGCACTTTGGCGCAGTTGTGGTGTCTGAGAGTTGTTGGCCTGCAGCAAGCGCAATATCCAGGCCGACGGTATCGGCAAGTTCGATCGGACCCATGGGCATGCCGAAGCGGCGCATCGCGGCATCGATGACACTCGGCATAACGCCTTCATCCAGCTTGCGCATGGCGCCCAGCATATAGGGGGCCAGCACCGCATTTACTAAAAAGCCCGGAGCACTTTTAACGGGCAGCGGCAGCTTATCGATGCTGCGAACAAAGGCCGCCGCATCTGCTGCAGCCTGGGTCTGGGTGCCCGCAGCGGCAACGACTTCGACAAGCGGCATCATCGCAACAGGATTGAAAAAGTGAATGCCGACCAGCCGAGAGGGGTCGGCCAATGCGGTGCGCAGATCCTCGATCTTCAGACTCGAGGTGTTGGTGGCGAGAATCGCCCCTGGCTTTAAGCTGGGCTCGATCTGCTGAAAGAGCGCGTGCTTGGCCTGAAGATTTTCAAATATCGCTTCAATCACAACATCGGCATGGTGAATTCCCTCGCCTTTGGTATCGGGGATCAGACGATCCATCGCGGCCCGACGCAGCAGCGGATCACGCAGCCGCTTTTTAAAGAGTGCGGCTGCCCGCCCCATTGCTGGCGCGATTCGGCTGATGTCTTGATCCTGAAGTGTTACGGTCAGGCCACGAAGCGCGCCCCAGGCGGCAATATCCCCGCCCATGGTGCCGGCGCCAATGACATGCAGATGCTTGGCCTTAAACGATGATTCTTTACCCAGCGATTTCAGCCGCTCTTGTAAAAAGAAAACGCGCAGCAGATTTTTAGTGGTTGGCGAGCCAATGATGGCCTGCATCAGCTGCGGCATTTTCAGCGGATCTCCATCGGTTTTCTGCCAGAGATCGATGATGGCGTATGGCGCAGGATAGTGCTCAGGCCGGGCTTTTTTTGCCACTTGTTTTTTTGCCATGGCTGCGATGATCGGCCGCATCAACGGATGATTCATGAGCGCCGGCAGGCCAGAGGGCCGATGTGGCGGCCGCCCGGATCGAATCAGCTCGGCGGCGGATCGTTCCATGAGCCGAGCCGGCACTGCAAGATCGACAAGGCCGGCACGCTTTGCTCGGCGCGCATCGAGCGTCTTGCCGGTGAGCATCATATCGAGGGCCGCCTGCGGCCCAATTAATCGCGGCAGTCGCATCATGCCGCCCCAGCCAGGCACGATGCCCAGGAGCACTTCGGGCAGGCCGAGTCGTGTGGCCGGCTCATCGACGGCAATGCGGTAGCGGCAGGCCAGTGAGATCTCAAGGCCACCACCTAAGCAGACACCACGAATCAATGACAGCGTGGGATAGGATACGGCTGCCAGACGATTAAACAGGTGCCAGCCCCGGGCGATGATTTCCTGAGCCCTTTCGGGTTTATCTAGGGCTTTGAATTCCTCGACATCTGCGCCAGCGATAAAGCCTGAGTCTTTGGCTGACTGAATGATCATTCCGGCGGGTGGCTTGCGATCGAATTCATCAAGCTGCGCTGCAAATTCAGCGAGCACCTCAGCGCTGAGTTTATTCATGCTGGCGCCGGCGGTATCCAGCCGCATCCAGGCGATGCCATGGGCATCGATTGTGAGATTCCAATGCCGCATTACAGAGCCTCCATCAGAATGGCGCCGCCTTGGCCGCCGCCAATACAGATGGCGGCAATGCCACGACGCTGCCGCTGTTGCGCCAGCGCGTGGGCCAAGTGCAGGGTGATGCGAGTGCCTGACGCCCCCACAGGATGGCCAAGTGCGATTGCACCGCCGTGAATGTTGAGCCGAGATTCATCCAGCATGCCGGCAGCCACGCCTTCAAGCTGCGGCAGTGCGGTGCGTAGATACTCCGTATCCGCCATTGCGCGGATACAGGCCATGACCTGCGCTGCAAATGCCTCATTGATTTCCCAGAGATCAATATCGCGATGCTGCAATCCATGTCGATGCATTAGTGGCAACGCCGCATGCACGGGCCCCAGGCCCATTTCCGCCGGATCCAATCCCGCCCACTGCACATCGAGTAGCCGCGCCATGGGCTTTAGCCCGTGGCGTTGAACGGCCTGCTCAGAGGCCAAGAGGCACCAGGCGGCGCCATCGGTGACCTGAGAACTATTGCCCGCAGTGATATTGCCGTATGGCTTATCAAAGACAGGCCTCAGTTTTGCAAGGCCCTCTAAAGAGGAATCCTCACGAACACCGTCATCGACCGCATAGATTTTTCCCTTTTCATCCAAGATCGGCGCGATCTCTTTGAATGCCTGTGATTGCAGGCCCGCCTGTGCACGCTGGTGACTGCGCACTGAAAACGCATCCATCTCAGCACGATCGATACCGAAGCGGTGGGCAAGATTTTCTGCGGTCTGCCCCATCGATAGGCCCACGACAGGATCGGTGAGACCCCGAAGCAGCGCAATGACGGGAGAGAGCAGCTGGCTGGGCTTCAGTCGAAGAAAGTGCTGAAGCTTTGCGGGGATTGTTTTTTTTGTAGCCATCTCGGCAAACCAGCGCACCATGGCATCGGAATACAGCAACGGAGTGCGCGAGAGCGCATCCACGCCACCGGCCAAGACGAGATGGGATCGGCCGAGTCGGATCTGAGACATGGCAGAGTCGATGGCCTGCAGACCTGAAGCGCAGTTGCGCATGACGGTCCAGCCGGGTACCGAATGGCCGCAGCCCATGCGCAATGCGACGACGCGGCCGATATTGACTTCATCGGCTGCCGGTGCTGCACAGCCGAGAATCACCTCATCACAATCGGATGGCGTGAAAGGTTGACGCAGCAGCAAGGCACGGCCCGCTTGCGTGGCCAAGTCGGAGGCGCTAAAGGGCCCTGGCCCGCCGCGCGCTTTTAAAAAAGGCGTACGGGCGCCATCGATCAAATAAACAGGTACTGACGGGATCTGCATCAGGCCGCCCGCGCATGAAGTGAAGCTGCTGATGCAGGGGGGGCAGCGGACTCTGCCGATGCGGCGTGAATTTCAAAGGGAAAGTCATCGACATGAATCACACGATCCCGCAGAGTATCTCGGCGTTTGAGCACCACCGACTCTTCAGCGGTAATGATTCCTCGATCTGCCGCCAGCTGGCCAATGTCTCGGACATTCGCAAGCGGCTCTGATTTAAAGAGCCCTTTCTTCTCGGCAGCGCGGATTTTGGCCTCAATGGGCTCGGCCGCGAGCACCGCTGTGAGCGCGTGTTCAATCGCACCCACAGCGTCGTGCTCATCGTGATGCACAAAGCAAATCGGGGTCAGGCGATCGCGGGCCGCACCGGGATTGGCCAGAAGCTGCGCAACGCGATGGCCCAGCTGATCAGAGGGCGCGCGCGCCGTGATGCCCCACGGAAAGAGTAGGCCGCGCAGTAGGCCGCCAACGAAACGATTGGGGAAGTTTTCAAATACGCCCTGAAAGGCCTGTGCAATGTTGACTTGGCAGTCCTGCAGACACCAGCGGGCGAGATCGGCATCTTCTCGAATCCGGCCTTCCATCTCGTAGCGCTTGAGCACACAGCTGGCCAAAAACAGATGAGCAAGAATGTCACCCAGCCGAGCCGAGAGCCGCTCTTTGCGCTTTAAGCTTCCGCCGAGCATGAGCATCGTGATATCGGCCAAAAATCCAAACGCGGCCGCATTACGGTTGAGGTCTCGCATCGCTTGTCGCATCTCGACAGGGCCCTGGCTGCCCGGCCCAGCAAAAACGGATGCCGTTAAGCCATGCCAGATGGCGCGAGCACCATTGGCGATCGTGTAGCGGACATGGCCCCAGAAGGCATGATCAAAATCATTGAGTCCCTGGCCGCGATCCGGATGCTGGGCGGCTTGCATCTCTTTGAGCAGATAGGGGTGGCAGCGAATCGCGCCCTGACCAAAGAGAATCAGGTTTCGGGTGAGTACGTTGGCGCCCTCTACGGTGATGCCTATTGGCATCTGCTGATAGGCAAGGCCAAGAATATTCGAGGGTCCAAGGCAGATGCCTTTGCCGCCGACGATATCCATGCTGTCTGCCAACACCTGCCGGGCACGCTCAGTGACGTGATATTTTGCAATTGCCGAGACAACCGATGGCCGCTGACCCAGATCGATACTCGCTGCCGATAGCGTGCGCACAGCATCATTGAGATAGGTATAGCCTGCAATGCGCGCCAGCAGCTCTTCGATACCCTCAAACCGAGAGATCGGTGTCTTGAATTGATTGCGAATTCGCGCATAGCCGCCGGCAACGCGTGCTGCCAGCTGAGCCAATCCGGCATTGGCAGAAGGCAGCGAGATCGCACGGCCTGCCGATAAACACTCCATCAGCATGCGCCATCCCTGGCCAGCCATCTTCGGTCCGCCGATGATGAATTCCAGGGGCATGAAGACCTGATCGCCCTGTGTCGGGCCATTCATAAAATAGGTGTTCATTGGAATGTGGCGGCGGCCGATTTCAACGCCGGGATGGGTATGTGGCACCAGCGCACAAGTGATTCCCAAATCTTTCGTGCTGCCCAGCAGGCCATCGGGATCGTAGAGTCGAAATGCCAGGCCTAAAAGCGTACAGACCGGTGCCAGCGTGATGTAGCGCTTATTCCATGTGACCCGCATGCCGAGTGTTTCTTTGCCCTGCCAGAGGCCTTTGCAGACGATTCCAAAATCGGGAATCGCTGCAGCATCTGACCCCGCCCAAGGACTGGTCAGCGCAAAAGCGGGAATTTCCTCCCCGCGGGCCAGCCTTGGCAGGAAATAATTTTTTTGTTCCTCGGTGCCATAGTGCAGCAGCAACTCGGCTGGGCCCAATGAGTTGGGCACCATGACCGAAATGGCCAGCGGCGATGAGCGCGTAGAAAGTTTGGCAACCACTTGTGAGTGGGCGTAGGCCGAGAATTGTTTACCACCGTAGGCCTTGGGAATAATCATGCCCAAAAAACCTTTTTGCTTAATGAAGTCCCAGGCAGCTTTGGGCATGTCGTAATCTTTGAAGTTGACCTGCCACTCATTGACCATCCGGCAGGCCTCCTCCACTTCGTGGTCAAGAAAGGACTGCTCCTCTGCGGTGAGCTGGGGCCTTGCGATGGCCGTCAGGCCCTTCCAATTGGGCCGGCCACGAAACAGATCGGCCTCCCACCAGACCGTGCCTGCTTCTAGTGCGGCCCGTTCCGTTTCTGACATCGACGGCAAGGCCGCTCGAAAGCCCTTCAGAATCGGAGCGGTGAGAAGCCGTTTTCTCAGCGGCGCTACCGTGAATAGCACTGCACAAGCAGCAAGAATAATCAGCGTCATCAGGATGAACGACATGGCGTTTTCCTCTCGGGTGGGTCAATTGATTTGGGAAGGGGTGCACGCAGGCCGCCGATAAGAAAACTCATCAGCCGCTCGCTGAGTTGATCCGCATCACGGGCCTTTTTGCGGGCTGAGCGCGGCACTTCGGCGCTTTCAGGTTCGGTCCAGCGGGTCACGAGTTTTAAGCTGTCGGTGCCCGCAATGGCATAGGCCGTTGCGCCCAGCATGAAATGAAAGCGCCAAATGATTTCTGCACGGGGCACATCGGGCAGAGCCCGAAACAAGGCTGACTTATAGCGCTCCAGCACATGTTGATACTCATCGGCTAGAAATGCCCGAATGAAATCGGCAGGCTCGGTCATCGTGCGGCCCAGAAGCTTAAGAAAGGTGGGCCCGCTCTGCGGCTCTTCTTTGGCAATGCGCAGCAGGGTGCCGAAAAATGCCTCGAGAATTTTGCTGGGCTTGAGCGGCTTTCCAGCGGCTGCTTTTTCAAGCGCATCCAGTGCGAGCAGCCGCTCGCGGTTCACCCGGACCAGCCGCCGGCGCAAGACTTCTTGGACTAAGGATTCCTTGCTGCCAAAGTGATAGTTCACTGCGGCAAGATTCGCCCCCGCCTCGGCCGTGATTTTACGCAGCGAGGTTGCCTCAAAGCCATGGCGCACGAAGAGCCGCTCGGCCACATCCAGCAGCCGTTCGCGGGTCACGGCGGTGCTGGCCGCCGACAGGGGGAGTCCGGTATCATTCATACGTTCGTTTGAATTGAACCCGGGGCTGGGATTTTTTGCAAGGCGCCGGACTTGGGAAAGACCCTGAACAGGAGACTGGTTTGCCAATTCCACAATCCCTTGCCCAGCTGCGGCTGCCGCTGATCGGCGCGCCGTTATTTATTGTTTCCAATCCTGAATTGGTCATTGCACAGTGCCGGGCCGGAATTCTGGGGTCATTTCCAGCGCTCAACGCCCGTGAGTCTGGGGAGCTTGCCCGTTGGCTTGAACAAATTCAGCAGGCCCTGGCCGAGCCCCAGCCGGCCGGCTGCCCCTACCCGGTGGCGCCCTTTGCGGTGAATCAGATCGTGCACCCGTCAAACCCGCGGCTTGCGGAGGACATCGAGTTGGCAGTCCGCTATCGGGTGCCCATCATGATTACCAGTCTGCACGCCCCGACGCCCGTGGTGCAGGCGGCGAAGAGCTATGGCGGACTCGTGTTTCATGATGTGATCAGCCTGCGACACGCCGAAAAAGCAATTGAAGCGGGCGTGGACGGATTGATTTTGGTGACGGCCGGCGCGGGCGGCCATGCGGGACCCTTAAATCCTTTTGCGTTTATCGAAGAAGTACGAAAAATTTACTCGGGCACCATCATTCTCTCGGGCGCGATGAGTCGTGGTCACCATATTCTCGCGGCCCAGGCGATGGGCGCTGACCTTGCGTATATGGGCACGCGGTTTGTTGCTTCGGCCGAGGCCCGTGCGGTTCCTGAATACAAGCAGATGGTGGTCGAGTCGGGCGCCGAGGATATCGTGAGCTCGTCCAGTTTTACTGGTGTATTGGGAAATTATCTGCGCGGCAGTATTTTGCGGGCCGGTTTAAATCCTGATGAGCTGATTCAATCCGATAAATCAAAAGTGGATTTCGCAAGCCTGCGCAAAAACGCTGGCCAGAAAGCTTGGAAAGATATCTGGGGCGCAGGCCAGAGTGTGGCGGGCATTACCGCGGTGATGCCGGCAGGGCAGATTGTGGATCAACTGGAGCAGGAATACCGCTCTGCCCGTCAGCGGCTCAGTGGGTAGTGCCGAGTTCGGGCTGTAAGGTGGCATGGTCAATGCCGTGCCGATCCCGCAGCATCTGTTGCGCGGCTTGCAGCACCTCGGGCCAGTGCGCAAGGCTGTCGACCTCAAGATGGGCTGTGAGGCTGATTTCCCCAGGCATGGTTTCCCAGATGTGGAGGTTGTGGACCCGAACCACGGATTGCATGGTTTGAAGTTCGACGCCGACGGCTTTGAAATCTACCGAGTCCGGCACATGCTCCATCAGAATTCGGGTCGAGCTGCGAAGCAGGCTGAGTGTTGATTTGAGAATCAGTAGGCAGACCAAAAGCGAAAGCAGGGGATCAATGGGAGTCCACCCTGACAAGGTGACGACCGCCCCCGCGATGATGGCGGCAATCGAACCCAGCAGATCACCGAGCACATGAATCAGCGCAGCTCTTGAATTGAGATTGCCCTGGTCTTTTGACAGCAGCCAGGCCACAACGAGATTAACCACCAATCCAGCTGCAGCAACCGCCATGACGGTGATGCCCTCAACGCGATGCGGCTGCTGAAATCGATCGATCGCTTCCCATGCAATCCAAATCACCATGGCCAGCATGGCCAAGCAATTAACGAACGCAGCCAAGGCCTCGGCCCGGCCATCACCATAGGAACTGGTCTCGGTTGGCGGCCGCCGTGCAATCATTTGCGCGGCCAGGGCGAGAAACAAGGCAGTTGCATCCGTGATCATGTGGCCCGCATCGGCCATCAGGGCCATGGAGCCCGACCACAGTGATGCCACAAATTCAACAGCGGCAAAGCTCACGGTGAGCGCAACAGCCCAGCCAAGGACCGTCACATTCAGCACGGTGCGGGCGTGGCCACGGGTCGTGTCATGGGGGCTGTGGCCGTGCAGATCGTGATGGTCTGCGGGCAACGGTTTAGGCGTTTGTTGGCGAGGAGGTGACATGAGACTGCGACTTCAGTTCGCGCAGGGTGTGATCAACGGTAGGATACCGAAGGTGCGCGCGGAGCTCGCGCAGGACTCGCGTGGATTTCACGCGTCGTGACTCTGCAAGAAATCCCATCATCATGGGATGGACGGTGCCTTGTGCCGCCAGGGACTTCATTTCCTCGCGCGAGACACGTGGCGGCCGGGCAAGGCCGATCGCGTCTGCGACTGCATCAAAGTAATCCGCCATCTTCATGTCGGTCTCATCGACCGCATTGGTAATTCGGCCAGGCTTACCGCGAAATAATGCAATGAGAGCGATTCGCGCAAGATCGTCAGCATGAATGTGATTTGTAAAGACATCGTCCTCTTGGCGAAGGGCCGGCTGTTGTGCGCGGAGTCGCGCGCTGGGTAGGCGCTCGCGGCTATCGTAAATGCCCGGAACCCTCAGCACGTGCGCGCCGAGCGGCCGCAGGGCCTGCTCCGCATCAAGCCGACGCAACGACCTCGGCTGGCGCGTTTGGCAGCGGCTGGTCTCTGAGACCTCAGCACCGTGATGGTTTCCATAAACGCCGGTGGTACTGAGATAAACCAGCGGCATGGCGACTCGGCAGGCACGCAGTCCGCAAGCGAGATCTCGGGCCCGGCGGTCAACGTTTACCGTTTTTGCCTTAGCGGTCTTGGGCTCCGCCGTTGGCAGATAGATGATTGCGGCTTGCAGTATCGGTGTGATGCGCCGAACGCAGTGTCGATGATCGAGATCAAATCCAAGTGCGCTGTGCCGGCCCGAAAAAAATGCGGGCCGGATCTGCGGTGCGATGCGTTGAGCGGCCGTGCGGCCCACCACAATCAGTCGGGGACCATGCTGCTGAGATGAGCGCGATAGGAAGAGCTCGAGTGAGCGACGCGCCACATCGCCAAAGCCCACCAAGCCCAGCCGCAGTCGTCGAAATTGTCGTGGCAGTGCCATCGCTTTACTTTCAGGGCCCTTAAAAACAAAAAACCCTTCGATGACTCGAAGGGTTTTTGATGGTCTTCCCGTGGACGATTTACTTCACAGTCAACACGTATTTCGCCATGGTCAGCGCCTCTGCATCCGAGACCTGGGGGTGGGGAGGCATTGGAACAGGACCCCATACGCCTTGGCCACCAGCTTTGATTTTCTTGGCTAATTTTTCGGCAGCGCCTGAGTCAGCGCTGTATTTGCCAGCGACATCTTTATAGGCGGGGCCGACCAGTTTTTTATCGTTGGCATGGCAGGCCGTGCAGTTGTATTTTTTGAGCAACTCGGGCGAGGCAAAAGCAGCGCCGGCCGAAGCCATCATGCCTGCGGCGACGGTCAGGGCAACAAACTTACGCATGGATACTCTCCTGTTGAAAAATCTAATCAAATATTTCGGCAGATTCAATGCAGTGCATCTGCTTCTACTAACGGGCCACCGCAGCAGCCGGTTGACCCGAATTGTAGCCGCAAAACCAGTCTAGCCGCGGATCTCGGGCTGAGAGAGCTCGGGGTCGGTGACTGCGCCGCGGCTTGCCGAGGCCGCGAGCTTTGCGAATTTCGCCAGTACCCCGCGGGTGTAGCGGGGCTCGGGCGCACGCCAGGCAGCCTTGCGGGCCGCGAATTCAGCCGCGCTGATATTAAGCTCGATGAGTTGCTGGTGGGCATCGATGGTGATGGAGTCCCCCTCTTTGATCAGTCCAATCGGCCCGCCAACTGCGGCCTCGGGGGCAACATGGCCGACGACCATGCCCCAGGTGCCGCCTGAGAAACGGCCATCGGTGATGAGGCCTACCGA
Organism: Betaproteobacteria bacterium; assembly: GCA_018970545.1. Classification (GTDB taxonomy): domain Bacteria; phylum Pseudomonadota; class Gammaproteobacteria; order Burkholderiales; family Burkholderiaceae_A; genus Lacustribacter. The sequence continues at coordinate 18,279 of JAGWWC010000029.1, forward strand.
TTCCCCCAGCCCCTGGCCGATGAGGGCCGATGTCGGGGCGAGCATTTCGCGCATGCCCGGCCCGCCACGGGGCCCCTCGTAGCGGATCACCACAACATCGCCTGGCTTAATCGCGCGCTCCATGATGGCCTGCATGGCGGCATCTTCCGAGTCGAAGACGCGGGCGGGCCCAGTGATGACTGGATTTTTCAGTCCAGTAATCTTGGCCACACAGCCCTCGGGCGAGAGATTGCCTTTGAGAATGGCGAGGTGGCCCTCGGCGTAAAGCGCTTTTTCAATCGGCAGAATCACATCTTGATCTGCGCGGGGCATGGCAGGAATGTCACGGAGCATCTCCGCAACCGTTTTTCCCGTAATGGTCAGGCAGTCCCCATGCAAAAGCCCGGCCTGCAGCAGAATTTTCATGACCTGTGGGATGCCGCCTGCGCGATGCAAATCGGTCGCAACATAACGGCCCGAGGGCTTTAAATCGCAAATCACCGGCACCCGCCTGCGGACACGCTCAAAATCATCGATGTCCCATTGCACGCCAGCTGAGTGCGCGATTGCCAGGAAATGCAGCACTGCGTTGGTCGACCCGCCGACGGCCATAATGACGGCAACCGCATTTTCAATGGATTCGCGGGTGATGATGTCGCGCGGCCGAATGCCTTTGGCAATGGCCTGAACCAATACCCGCGCTGACTCGGCCGCACTGGCAACTTTTTCTTGGTCCTCGTTGGCCATGGTGGAGGAGTACGGCAGGCTCATGCCGAGCGCCTCAAAAGAGGAGCTCATGGTGTTGGCCGTATACATACCGCCGCAGGAACCCGATCCTGGACAGGCGCGCTTTTCAATTTCTTTAAAGTCGACTTCGTTGAGCCGTCCTGCAGTGAATTCACCGACCGCCTCGAAGGCCGAGACAATGGTCAGGTCTTTGCCCTGGTAGTGGCCGGGTTTGATGGTGCCGCCGTAAACATAGATGGCAGGCACATTGGTGCGCGCAATCGCCATCATGCCGCCAGGCATATTTTTATCGCAGCCGCCAATCACCAAAACACCATCCATCCACTGGCCGTTCACGCAGGTCTCGATGGAGTCGGCAATGACTTCGCGCGAGACCAGGGAATATTTCATGCCCTCGGTGCCCATGCCGATTCCATCTGAAATGGTTGGGGTGCCAAAGAGTTGGGGGTTCGCACCGACTGATTTCAGTGCAACGACTGCGGCATCGGCCAAGGGCTGCAGGCCGCTGTTACAGGGCGTGATGGTCGAGTGGCCATTGGCGATGCCGACCATGGGCTTATTTACAAAGTCATCCTCTTGATAGCCCATGGCGTAATACATTGACCGATTCGGCGCACGGGCCACCCCCTCGGTCACCATGCGCGACCGCTCGTTGAGTCGTTTCGGCGGGGTAGGGTTCGGCTTGGCCATGGCGCTGGTCTCCTTGGGGGGATCAAAGGTTATATTGTGCCGTATGGCGCCATCGGTTCTTGTTCATCCGCAGTTTGATCCCATTGCGATTTCATTCGGCCCAGTCGCAATACGCTGGTACGGACTCATGTATCTGGCCGCCTTTGCTGCGGTCCTGATTCTGGGCCGGCTGCGCATGAAGTCATCGGCCGTGGCCCCGGCCATGGATGCACGCGGCCTAGATGATCTGCTGCTATTCGGCGTGATCGGTGTGGTGCTCGGAGGCCGGCTGGGCTACGTATTGTTTTATAAGCCGAGTTACTACCTGCAGCATCCCGAGGAAATTCTGGCGGTCTGGCAAGGCGGCATGGCCTTTCATGGCGGCATGCTGGGTGTGATCGCCGCGATGGGATTTTTCGCGTGGCGACGTCGGATTGAATTTTTCCGTGTAGCGGATTTCATCGCACCGCTGGTGCCCCTTGGCCTTGCGGCGGGCCGACTGGGAAACTTTATCAATGGCGAACTCTGGGGCCGGCCCACAGAGGCCGCACTGCCCTGGGCGATGGTTTTTCCGCAGGCGGGCGATCTGCTCGCCCGCCATCCTTCGCAGCTTTATCAGATGCTGCTTGAGGGCCTGCTGCTGTTTGCCGTGTTGTGGCGCTTTTCCGCTTACCCCCGACCACTGGGCGCGGTGTCGGGATTGTTTCTTCTGGGCTACGGCCTGGCGCGCTTTTTGGCGGAGTTTGCGCGCGAGCCAGATGCATTTCTCGGAGTGTTGTCCCTCGGTCTGAGCATGGGACAATGGCTGTCCTTGCCCATGGTCGTGGTGGGCGCTCTGATTCTGATGTGGTCTTATCGGCGATCAAAAACACGTGGCGCAGTCTGAACCTCATGCCGTCGGCAGTATTGCCTGGGCCCCGATGCCGCCCATCGCCCGCGTCACGCTGTCGCATCCGGGCCAATTAAACGCAATCTCGATTCAGATGTGGCAGGAATTACGGCAGTGTTTTGAAGAAATTTCTGCTCGCACAGACTTACGAGTTGCAGTGATTG
>JAGWWC010000092.1 GCA_018970545.1 Betaproteobacteria bacterium
GGTCAGCAGCACCAGCCAGAACAAAATTCCGACTGCAAAAAACCACCAAGAGATTTCTAAAAAACCCAGCCGCACCCCTGCAAGTGGCAGCACCACATTGGCCACGGCAGGAATAAACCAGGCCGGCGTGGCATGCGGCGGCTGAAGGCTCTCGCGATGAATCCAGGCATTGAGCACCATCACCATCGCGATAACCTGCAGCACAGCACCGATCACCCATAAGGGCAGCGCCAGCGGCGCAAAAGCCCCGAGCGCCACGGTTGCCGTCAGCGCAAAAGAAACCGACACAGCCGCGAAAAACGATGACTTCACCGGATGCTGCCATTCCTCGTAGACCCGCTGATGATTGCGGGCCCACTTCTTGGCGTAGAGCGCCAAAAGCAGCACAAAGGCCAGGCCATCAATGACCGCAAACACCACCGCCAGCGGCCCGGCAACGCCCGGTAGCCAGTCGAGATTGGCCAGCTTGCCCCAGACCAGGGCCAGGCCCGATAAGCCCATCACCATGGCAAAGGCGCCGATTGGCGTGGCGTCTAAAAACGGGTTGCCGGAAGGGCTGTGGGGGGCTGCAGATGGGGAATTTGGCGTGGACATGGGGCAAATGAGCGGGAGCGGGATCGGGATAAGGGAATCCAAAACAACTGTGGATGGGACGCTTGCAGTTTATCCATGAACCCAGTACTGTACGTCTATCCAGTAAATGATTTCGGATCCCATGAAGACTCTGACCCCCCGACAGCAGGAAATTCTCGACCTGATCAGCGCCCACATCGCCAAGACAGGCTTTCCCCCAACCCGCATGGATATCTGCAATGCCCTGGGATTTAAGTCCCCCAATGCGGCAGAAGAGCACCTGCGGGCCTTAGAGCGCAAGGGTGCGATTAGCCTGAGCTCAGGCACCTCGCGCGGTATTCGCCTGCTGCACACCGCACCCCCCACTGCTTTTGCTGAAGCGTCCGGCCTGGGCATTCCCCTGATTGGCCGGGTGGCAGCAGGCCAGCCCATGCTGGCCCAAGAACACATCGAGGCCCACTACAGCATTGATGCCGGCTTATTTGCCCAGATGCCGGATTACTTCTTAAAAGTCCGTGGCATGAGCATGCGTGATGCCGGCATCCTGGAAGATGATCTCTTGGCAGTGAAAAAAATCTCTGGCCTATCGCAGCTTCGCAATGGCCAGATTGTCGTGGCCCGGCTGCATGATGAAGTCACTGTCAAACGCTTTCAGCATCAAGGCCGCGAAATTCATCTTCTGCCTGAAAATCCTGCATTCAAGCCCATCGTTGTGCCCGACAGCGATCCTGATTTGGCCATTGAGGGCCTAGGCATTGGCGTGATTCGCAACCCCAGGGTCTTATCGTGATTCATCCGGCAGTCTGGAAGGGCCAATCACTGCATCAATCAGGCATCAGCAGCGGCATCAGCAGCAGTTTTCGTCTGCTGGATCGTGAGCTGCCTGGTAATGGCTGGCCACGCGGCAGCCTGACTGAACTGCTGGTGCAGCACATGGGCATTGGTGAGCTGCGATTTCTTGCGCCCACACTGCGCAGCCTCACGCAGGCTGGGCAGCACATTGTGCTGCTCGCACCACCCCATACACCTTATGCGCCTGCATTTGAGGCCATGGGCATTGATCATCGAAAAATTCTGGTCGTGCAGGCGGGCCGGCCCATCGATAAGCTTTGGGCGGTCGAGCAATCCATCAAAAGCAATCAATTCGGCGCCCTCATCACATGGCTAGACCATCAGGGCGGCACCCGGCCTGAACTGATTCGAAGGCTACAGCTGGCCGCCAGCACCACCCAGGGCCTGGTGTTTGTGTTTCGCCCTTTTGCAGCACAGGACCATCCCTCTCCTGCGCCACTGCGTATGTTGCTACTGCCCCGCCGTTATCCAGATTTGGCGGTGCAAATCACCAAACGCCGCGGGCCAGTGATGTCAGCACCGATTGATATTGCAATTCCCGTACCCGGCAGCGGCCTGCGCCCATTGCAAGACCACGACGCCATCATCGCCGCCCCATCAGCAGCACCAACACGACAAACAGCCCATCACCATGCTGTGGATCGCATGCATTCTTCCCCGTCGTTACCTGGCCCCCTTTCACCAGCCGCTGCCCCCCGGCGTTCGCCAGCACACCGCTGAAACCGCGCAGCAGGCTGCTGGCAGACTCGCCCAATGGGCCCTGCAGTTCAGCCCCTGCGTCACGATTACCGGATGGGCCCATGCAGTGCTAATGGAAGTCAGTGCCAGCCTTCGGCTCTGGGGTGGCGAAAAACGCCTGATGCATAAAGTCATTCACGGCAGCGAAGGCCTGGGATGGTCAGCAGACGATGCGCTTGCGATTGCCAGCGGGCCAACCGGCCGTGCGGCCTACTGGCAGGCCCTGGGCCTGCAAGAGCACTGCTGGAATCTGCCCAATGGCCTAGAGGCCTTACCCCTGAGTGTTATCGAAGAGCTGCATCCGCATCTAGAAATTCTTGCCCGCATGGGCATACACACCATCGGCCAATTTAAAAAACTTCCGCGCCATGGCATCACACGCCGCTTTGGCGCATCGGCACTCAACGCCTTAGATGCCGCAGAGGGCCGACGCAATGAGTCTTATGCCTGGATTGAGCAGCCAGTAAGGTTTCACTTAGAGCGCGAACTGCCTGCCCGGGCAGAACAAAATGAAATGATTGAGCGTGCATTTCTGCCCTGCCTGCATGCCTTATCGGCCTGGCTACTGGCACGGCAGGCCGGTGTCATGGCCATTGAGCTACAGCTCTTGCACGATGGCCCGCCGCATAGCCGATTTGAACTTCGCTGCGCGGGGCCAACACGTGATGTGCGGCGGTTTTCCCGCATTCTGAGTGAGCGGCTGATTCGATTTCGTCTGCCACGTCCGGCCTATGGGATTGCCACCACAGTCAATGAAGTGATCCATCTGCCACACCGAACAGAAGACTTTCTTGGCAGTGGCCATGAATCAGAACAGGCCATGCACGAACTGATTGAGCGCCTGCAGGCCCGGCTGGGCACGGATCGGGTCTGTCAGCTCTCGATTGAAGATGAGCACCGCCCAGAAAAAGTAGTCCACTACAACGCGATGGAGCCCACATCGGCATCATCACTTCGGCGCACTGCCGCCCGGCCGCTGCATGACATTGGCCAGATGGCCCATCGGCCTGCCTGGCTGCTTCGCCAGCCACTGCCCCTGGCCATGCAGCAGCATCGGCCGGCTTATCACGGGCCACTGCAGCTGCTGTGCGGCCCAGAGCGTATTGAGGCCGGGTGGTGGGAAGAAACACCCGGCAGCATCGTGCAGCGTGACTACTTTATTGCCCGATCTCCCCAGCAGTCTTTGCTGTGGATTTTTCGTACTCCTGCCCATGACTGGTATCTACATG
>JAGWWC010000030.1 GCA_018970545.1 Betaproteobacteria bacterium
GGACTTGGGGCGCAGCATCACGGCTGCCGAAGGCAGCCGCTCCTCGGGCAGCGCGCCTGATCCAATTTGGCTTGCGCAATCGGCGATCTGCATATCAAACACATCACCGGCAAAAGCTGCAATCGGCCCGGCAACACGGTGGCAGGCCTGCTGAATATCTGCCCGCGAGCGCGTCAGCATCGCCAACACCGGCAGCCGCTCGGGCAGCCGATGGCCTGAGTCATAAACACGCAGCGTCGCCTCCAAGGCGGCCAGCACAAGTTTTGATACCCGCAGGGCACGCTTTAACGGATGGCGTTTGATACGGTCAATCGCCACTCGACTGCCAACAATGATGCCCGCCTGGGGTCCGCCTAAGAGTTTGTCGCCCGAGAACATCACCACATCAGCGCCTTTGGATAATGAATCAGAGGGCAGTGGTTCGCGTGGCAGGCCCCATTGGCTGAGATCAATCAACGCGCCGCTGCCCAAATCCACCATATATAAAAGCCCATGGGCCCGCGCCAAGGCGCCCAGCTCGGCATCTCCGACTTCTGAGGTAAATCCCGTCACCGCATAGTTCGAGCGGTGGGCCTTCACGATCAGCGATGACTTCTCGGTAATTGCATCACGATAATCATGCAGATGGGTACGATTGGTCGTGCCCACCTCAATGAGCTTGCAATTCGCGGCGCGCATGATGTCGGGCATACGAAATGAACCGCCAATTTCAATCTGCTCGCCGCGCGAAATCAGGACCTCTTTGCGGGCTCCCAGCGCAACCAAAGCGAGCAGCACCGCGGCAGCGCAGTTATTCACAACGGTTGCAGCCTCGGCACCCGTGAGCCGGCAGAGCAGCTCCTCAATCACATCATCCCGGTCACCCCGCTCACCGGATGCGATATCAAATTCAAGGGCACGATATCCACGCATGGCGGCGGCAACCGCATCGATGGCTTCTTCACCGAGCAGCGCGCGGCCCAGATTGGTATGAATGACGGTGCCGGTGAGATTGATCACACCGCGTAGCCGCGAGGCGGCATCCTGCTGAGTGCGGGCAAGCGCTCGATCAATGAGCAGGGCCTCTGAAGGCGGATCGGCTAGCCCAGAAGGTTGTGCACGGGCGTTGGCGAGCTCGGCCTGAACCGCCCGCTTTACAAGGCTGCGACCGAGCGTTTCAGAGAGCGCAGAAAGTGCGGGTGTGGCCAGCAGCCGATCCACCGAAGGCAGGTGGCGGGGATTTTTTCGAACTTCGGATTCGCCCGAACCGGGCAGAATCGATGATGACATGGCTAGTTGTGGCCGGGATAGAACAGCAGATTCGGACCAGTCCGCGAGTAGCCCTTTTCGTCGACCAGCATATCCAGGGCCAACGAATTTAAGTCATCTGCAATCGGATCGATATTGGGATCTTTTTCCTGCATAAAAATCTTTAGATAAGTCTTGCATTCATCGCAGGTCTCCGCACGAATCGGCACATCGGCCGGCAGACGGCCCTCCACCTCAACGGTGAGATATGCCACACCCTTTTCTTCTTCGCACGATGTGCATTTCACCCGCTCCATGTTCCATTCTGTCATACAGAGTGCGCAAACAAGGTAGCGATAATTCATCCGATCGGGGTTAATCCTGACCAGGCTGCCGGTCGGCCGCATGCCACAGCAGGGGCAGACCGTCGGTACATCGCTTGCACCGACATCATCTGCAGTCAGCGAGGCCGCCAGCCGCGAGAAATACACCTGCAGGGCCGCACCAATGAGCGGATACAAGGGGCCATCGTCCAGCTCAGGAATGCCCGCAATGATTCGATCGGCAATGGCTTCGATTTTTGCTGGATCAGATGCCAAGGCCGACGTTAGCTCAGCAATGACGGCTGCGAGTTGGGCATTGGCCTGGCTTTGGGCGTTCACTTCAGCTAAAACATCACGCAGATCGGCATGCCATTGGACATCGCGCGGTGTGACGTGGGCCGATAAGGGTGGCATGCCGTACTGGCGGCTATTGGCGACTGCTTTCTCTGGCACCGCATGGGCCGGGCGGGCCGCATAGGCCTTGGCCTGGCCGCGGCAGACTTGGCCGAGAAACCGCATATAGGCACCCGAATCGTCGTGTGCAGCCAAAGCATCAAAGCGGGCCGCACGGTCTCGAAACAGGCTCTTCGGCTCGGGCAGCACGACCCGCGGAGCTTTGATGAGTCGGTCCATCGTGCCGTCGGTAATGATGGGGGTCGGCATACCTGCGTTTTCCTCTTCTGCTGAGCAATCCACTTCAAAATAAAAACCGGCCCCTTGCGGGGCCGGAATCACTTACCACTTCCTTGCTTGACCGAAGCCGATTATCGCTTATCGATCGACTGGTACCACAGCGGATGATGATGCTTCGCCCAGGCACGCGATACCGTGCCCTTGGTCATGGCACCAATGGTGCCCTTCACCCAGATGGCGGCATAGACGTGCACGATGATCGTGATGATCAGCAGCGCACCGGCCACGGCGTGGACCAAGGCTGCAAGCCGAAGCGTATCAATCGCAAACATGTGCGAGAAATACTGCCTCCAGATGATGATGCCGCTGGCCATTAAGGCCAGCATGGCGAGCAGCATCGCCCAGTAGGCAAGCTTCTGACCGGCGTTGTATTTACCCACCGCCGGCAGCCGATCGTCACGATTGGCAAGCACGTCACCAATCTGGCCCAGCCACTTCCAGTCGTAACTCCTCATGACATTGTCACTGAACTTCTGGATGGCAAAAATCATGAAGGAAACGAACATTACGACGCCAATGATGGGATGGAGCATGCGCGATAACTCGCCCCCGCCCAACACTGCACTCAACGACCAAAAGGTCGGGTGAAAGAACGCCAGGCCACTGGCGGCCAGCAACACAAACGTGATTGCTGTTAGCCAGTGGTTCCAGCGCTCATTGGCGGCGTAACGCTGAACTTCATTGCCTTGGCTCATGAATCAGACCTCCTTTTCATCAACAGTCTTGGGACCCTTGATGAAGTAGTGGGCGATTCCAACGGCAACTGCCGCTGCCATACCCCAGGACAGCACGGACTTGGTCATGCCCTTCCACAGGCCAACCGTTGGGCTGATCTGCGGATCGCTGGGAAGGCCGTTGTAGGCCTCAGGCTTATCGCCATGGCGCAGCACATACATCACGTGAGTACCGCCCACGCCCTGCGGGTTGTACAAGGCTGCATTCTGATAGCCGCGCTCTTTTAAGTCCTTCACGCGCTGATCGGCCCAGGCCACGAGATCCTTCTTCTTGCCAAAGCGAATGGCCTTGGTCGGGCAGGATTTCGCGCAGGCTGCGCCTTCGCCCACTGCCACACGGTCTGAACACAGCGTGCATTTGTAGGCCTTGTGGTCAGTCTTGCTGATCCGCGGAATGTTAAAGGGACAGCCAGCGACGCAGTAGCCGCAGCCAATGCAGTTGTCTTTCACGAAATCAACGATGCCGTTTTCGTATTTGACGATCGCACCCGGCGCAGGACAGGCCTTCAAACAGCCGGGGTCCTCGCAGTGCATACATCCATCTTTACGAATCAGCCAATCGAGGCCCCCATCGGCCCGCTCGACTTCGTTAAAGCGCATCACGGTCCAGGACTTGGTCGTGAGGTCAGCCGGGTTGTCATACACCCCGACCATCGACCCAATCTCATCCCGGTTGTCGTTCCACTGCATACAGGCGACTTGGCAGGCCTTGCAGCCGATACACTTCGACTCGTCAATCAACTTCGCAACGGCGATATCCGGATTGCTCTTGATCGGCATCTCCGCCGTGGTTGCGGAGCGATTCACAATGTTCATAGTTGTTGCTGTAGCCATTGTTATCCTCCTTAGACCTTAGCGATGTTGACGAGAAACGCCTTGAACTCTGGCGTCTGCGAATTGGCATCGCCCACAAACGGCGTGAGTTCGTTGGCCAAGAAACCGTTCTTGGCAACACCCACAAAGCCGAAGTGAATCGGAATGCCAACGTGATGCAAAGGCTTGCCGTCAACCGTCATCGGGCGAATCCGCTTGGTCACCGCGGCGACCGCTTTCACCTGGCCACGGTTACTCCAGACCCGGACCATATCGCCGTTACGGATGCCCTTCTCCTTAGCCAAAGCCTCACCAATCTCCACAAAAGGCTGCGGCTGAGTCACGGCATTGGACTGCACGTTCTTCGTCCAGAAGTGGAAGTGCTCCGTTAAGCGATAGGTGGTTGCAGCATACGGGAACTCATCCGCCTTACCGAACGAAGAGGCATCCGCCTTGTACACGCGTGCACAAGGGTTGCTCGTGACCTTCGGATTGTTCGGATGCATCAGGTTCTTGCCGACCGGTGTCTCAAACGGCTCGTAGTGCTCGGGGAACGGACCCTCCGCCATGCCCGGTGCAAACAGGCGGCCAACGCCTTCCGGATTCATGATGAATGGACCAGTTGCCGGCGGTAATGCAGGCGCAATGTCCGGAATATCCGGACCCGCCCACTTGGTGCCGTCCCACTCAATGGTCGGGCGCTTGGCATCCCAATACTTACCTGTCGGATCCGAGTTCGCGCGGTTATAAAGAATCCGGCGATTGGCGGGCCAAGAGTATCCCCACTGCTGGTGGATGCCCATGCCACTCTCATCGGCGTTGTTACGACGCGCCGTGAGGTTGCCGGCCTGCGACCAGGAACCGCCATAGATCCAGTTGCCGCACTCCGTCGTGCCATCGTCACGCAGCACACCAAAGCCGGGCAGCTGCTCGCCAGCTTTGAAGAGCACCGCGCCGGTCTTGGGATCTTTGATGTCGACCAAGGCACGGCCTGAGATCTCTTTCAAAAGCTCTTCAGGCGCGGGGTTGGATGGGTTGGTGTAGTTCCACTTGATCGCCATCAGCGGATCACGGCCCTTACCACCTTCTTTGCGATACATCTCGCGCAGCTTGGTAAAGAGTGTGCCGATGATTTCACGATCGGTCTTGGCCTCGCCCGGAGCATCAGCAGCGGCGTAGTGCCAATGCACGACACGGCCGGAGCTGGTGAATGTGCCCGGATCCTCTGCAAAGCAGGTGGACGGCAGGCGGATCACCTCGGTCTTGATGTCTTCGGGCTTGGCATTATTTAACTCACCGAAGTTCTTCCAGAACTCAGCCGACTCAGTCTTCAGCGGATCAATCACCACCATGTACTTCAGGTTGGAGAGCGCCTTGTGAAGCTTGGCTTTATTCGGAAGCGCAGCCAGCGGGTTATAGCCTTGACAGATCAGACCATTCATCTTGCCCTGAACCATGCGCTCGAAGTTGGCCAATGTGTCGTAGGCCGCATCGCGCTTAGGCAGGTAGTGATAGCCAAAGTCGTTATCCTTATTCGCATTGTCCCCGTAGTAGGCCTTCATCAGGCTGGTATTCCACTTCGGAAAGTTTTGCGGGAAGTTCATCGAGTTCGGACGTGTGGCCTTCGGCGTGCGCACCTTGAGATAAGTCTCACGGGTGTCATCGGACTCCATCGGCGAAACCATGTAACCCGACAGAACCTCCGAGTAGGCACACATATCGGTGATGCCCTGCACGTTGGCATGGCCACGCAGCGCATTCACACCACCACCAGGACGGCCGACGTTACCCAAGAGCATCTGGATCATCGCCATGGTGCGAATGTTTTGCGAACCATGTGAGTGCTGAGTCCAACCCAAAGCGTACATGATGGTCATGACCTTGTCGGGACGCGACGTCTCAGCAATGTACTCGCAGACCTTGACGAACTGATCTTTTGGCGTGCCGCAAATCGCCGAGACCTTCTCGGGGGTGTAGCGGCTGAAGTGGGACTTCATCAGCTGATACACGCAACGAGGATCCTTCATGGTCATGTCGACTTTTGCAAAGCCGTCATCGCCCATCTGATAGGTCCAGGTCTTTTTGTCGTACGACCGCTTCTCCTCCTCGTAGCCCGTAAACAGGCCGTCTTTGAAGGAGTAATCCGCATTGATCAGGAACGGTGCATTCGTGTAGTGGCGAACATAATCTTCATGAATCTTGTTCTTCGAGAGCAGGTAATGAATCACCCCGCCGAGGAAGGCGATGTCCGTGCCGACACGAATCGGCGCGTAATAGTCCGCCACTGCAGCCGAGCGTGTGAAGCGCGGATCCACCACCACAAACTTCGCCTTGCGGTGCTCCATCGCTTCGGTCACCCACTTAAACCCGCAGGGGTGCGCCTCGGCGGCATTGCCGCCCATTACTAAAATCAAATCTGCATGCTGAATATCTGGCCAGCCATTTGTCATGGCGCCACGCCCAAACGTCGGACCCAGACTGGATACCGTGGGGGCGTGTCAGATACGTGCTTGCGTATCAAGCGCAACCATACCGAGGCCGCGCGCCATTTTGACTAGCGCATAGCCTGCCTCGTTGGAGGTGGTGCTTGATACAAGAAGTGATGTCGTATTCCAGCGATTAACGGGAACGCCTTTGTCGTTTTTCTCAACAAAGTTTGCATCGCGGTCGGCCTTCATATGGCGCGCAACGCGATTCAGCGCATCTTCCCAAGAAATCTTTTTCCACTCTTTCGAGCCAGCCTCGCGGACCTCGGGATGCATCAGCCGGTTGGGCGAATGCACCATGTCCAGCAAGCCTGCGCCTTTCGGGCACAGCGAGCCTTTGTTCACCGGATGATCAGGATCACCCTCGATGTGAATGAGTTTGGTTTTCTTCGTGGCTTCATCAGTTCTCGAATACATCAAGACGCCGCAGCTGACAGAGCAGTACGGGCATGTGCCACGGGTTTCAGTGGTGCGGGCTAATTTAAAAGCCCGGACTTCAGCATGCACAGACGCGGGCGCAAACCCGAGACCTACTGCCGATGAAGTCGCGACACCTGCCGAACAGACCTTAAAGAACTGTCGGCGAGACATCGGTGCGTTCATTTGTGTCCCTCCAGAACGAACGTTGAACAAGTACCAATTGAGTTACAGCAAAACTCCCTGCGGACTTTCGCTGAGTGGAGTGTGAGCTTCTCCCCTACAGTTACAAGGTGCATTGCAACATTCGCGAAACCGAATACATTCATTTGTCGATCTTTTGCACTAGACAGCTATTCTGTCTAGATCGGAACCCATACACGTGACGGTTTGACTTAAAAGTCTGACTTCCGCAGTCTTTGGGCTCCCGATCGCCGACACCGCGCCCTTTTTGGATGAATTGACGTGCCCGATGCCTTTGCTCCACAGACCCTTGACATGGCCCTGCAGGCCATCTCCAGCCAGATCAGTGAGTCAGTAAGTGCAGAGCAAATCCCGCTTGCTGCAGCCGGGGGCCGCTTTCTAGCACGTGATGTTTGCAGCCCGAAGGACGTGCCCGCCCATCCGCTTTCTGCCATGGACGGATTCGCGTTTTCCCTGAGTCACCTGAACAAAACCGATACGAATAAACCCCTATCGCTCAGGGTTACTGGAAAGTCGCTCGCGGGCCGGCCTTTAGAGGGTTTCGCTGACCCTGCAGGCTGCATTCGTATCTTCACCGGCGCCCGGGTGCCGGAGGGCTTTGATGCTGTCATTCCCCAAGAACGCGTCAGCCAATCAACATCTGGCGAACAAGTTGAATTTTCCGCTGAGGGCATCTCGCCCATGGCCAATATCCGGCAGGCCGGGGAGGACATTGCGGGCGGTGCGGTCGCGCTTGCCGCCGGCACGCGCATCAGCCCGCAGGCAATCGCCCTGCTCGCTTCCATCGGGATTGCGCAAGTGGAGGTCATGCGATCACTGCGTGTGGCGGTACTTTCCACAGGCGATGAGGTTGCGGATCCCGGAGGCCCTCTGCCGGAAGGCGCCATCTACGATGCGAATCGGCCCCTGCTCATGGAGTTGATTCGTGCGATCGGTGCGAAACCCATCGATCTGGGAATCGTTCGCGATGACGCGGATAGCTTGCGGCACCATCTTCGGCATGCCGCATCGATTGCCGATGCAGTGATGACTTCAGGCGGCGTCAGTGTTGGTGAAGCGGATCACACTCGGGCCGTCATGCAATCACTCGGTGAAATTGCATTTTGGAAGCTGGCCATTAAACCGGGCCGGCCACTGGCCGCAGGCTGGATTCACAATGAGAGCGGTCAGCGGACACCTTTTTTTGGCCTGCCAGGAAATCCTGTCGCGGCTTTTGTGACTTTTCAGGGCATTGTTGGGCCATGCCTGCAGCGGCTCGGTGGCGCGACTCCGGTGAAGCAGCCCACCGTGCGTGCGCGGCTTGCGAGGGCCACCAAAAAAACACCGGGCCGAACCGAATTTCTCCGCTGCAAACTCACACGCGATGCACAAGGCGACTGGCGAGCCGAAATCGCAGCCTCTCAGGGTGCGGCCAGCATTAAGTCCTTGGTGGATGCCGATGGCCTTGCAGTGCTGCCGCACGACGCGGGACCGCTGGCCGAGGGCGCGGCTGTCGATGTGTTATTGCTGAAATAACTTAGGCCTTCGGTGAGGCCGGCGTGCGGCAGAGGCTTGCGACACGGAACGTGCCCATCAATCCAGAGTGTTGATGCTCCGCCACATGGCAATGAATCATCCAATCGCCTGGGCTTTCCGCAACAAACGCGATCTCTTGGGTCTTAAAAGGCCAGACCAGCGTTGAGTCTTTAAATGGGCCCCACTGCCCATTGGGCAGCCGTTCGCGAAACACGATGCCATGAAAATGCATGGGATGAAACCAGGCGGTTTTATTGTCAATCAGGCAGCGCACTGTGCAGCCCTGCTCAAATGTGAATAGTGGATCAGGATGTTTGCCGTGCACATCCATGTGCGAGCCATGGTCATTGCCCTTGCCATTCATGAGCCAGATAGCCTCACGAGTCGCTTTGTTCGATAGCGCACCACCCTCGAGCACCATCTTCACCGATTCAGCGCCCGCGAGCACCGGCTCAAACAGCGTATTCGGGGGCAGCTCCCCGAAGGGCTTACGGGCACCCACTGCAGAGCGGCTGTTGTAGCGAATCAGGCCAACTTTATTGCGCATCGCCGGGAAGAATTCATCCTCAATCTCAAACTGTGCATTCGGCGCCCCAGTGCAATCCAATATCAAATCCATGCGATTGCCGGGCGAAAAATAAAAAGACTCGGTCAGCCGATACGGCGTGCACGGATGCCCATCGTGGGCCACCACCAGCGGCTGATGCCCATGAATCTTGATCCGAAATAATCGCGCGCTGGCGGCATTCAATAAGCGCAGGCGAATTCGCTGGCCGGCGCGGACATCCAGCATGGCCGGGCCGCGCTGGCCGTTGACCAGCACGATATTGCCCAGTCGGCCTGCATGGGCGGCATCGTGCAAGCTTTTAAAGTTCGGCGCAATCGATGCGTCCTTGGTGAGCATCACATCGGAAAGCACCCAGGTGACATCATCATCGACATCCGGCGGCTGTCGTTCTTCGACCTGAATTACGCCATACAGGCCACGGCCAATCTGCTCATAGGTGGCCACATGCGGGTGATACCAGTAGGTGCCCGCATCCGGCAGGGCAAACTCATACAGGAAATCTTCGCCGGGCTTAACCGGCGCCTGGGTGACGCCGGGCACACCATCCATCGCATTGGGCAGCCGTATGCCATGCCAGTGAATGGTTGAGAGGCTGGCAAGTCGATTGCGAAAACGAATTCTGAGCGTATCGCCCTGGTTGGCCCGCAAGACTGGGCCGGGAATCATGTTGTTGAAGGCCCAGACATCGGTGGCGGGATAGTCTTCGCCCAAAAGGCCCAGCCGTGAGGGCTGCGCGATCAGCATATGATCACGAAGCCGGCCGCCTCTTGCCAGGCTCGCCAGAGGCAAGGTGGAAGCGCCTGCAAGGGCTGCGCCAGCGGCGGCCGCTTTTAAAACGTGTCGACGGTTCATAATGGATCGCAAGCCAAAGTCTTAAGGAGGTCTCCAAAAAATGCAAGCCGCAGCCCCGCAACTTCTTGCCCTATTGTTGACGGCCGCCGCGGCACCCGCATGGGCACACGGCTGTCCGCTGGAGATGTACAAAATTGACCAGGCCTTGTCCACGTCGAAAAATCTTGATCCTGCGCTCATCAAAAGAGTACGAGACCTGCGTGCAGAGGGCGAAAAATTGCATAAACAAGACAAGCATGGTGAGGCGATGTTGGTATTGGGCTCAGCAAAAAAACTGCTCAAAATCGAGTAACCCACCGCAGCCCCACGACACCCGGATTCCCTGGCCTACCTCATGCGCTATCGGCATCATCTGTTTATTTGCACCAATGTGCGCGACAACGGCGACTGCTGTGCCGCAAGGGGCTCACTCGAGCTTTTAAAGCAGATGAAAAATGAGTTACGAAATCGGGGCCTAGATCATGATGGCGGCATCATGGCCAACAAATCCGGCTGCTTTGGCCTGTGTAAACAAGGCCCAAATGTCGTTGTTTATCCGCGAGGATCCTGGCATCGGGTGACCAACGCCGACGATGTCACTGCCCTCATTGATGGCCTTATCCAAACCAGCGCTTGAGCCCATCACGGGCCTGCTGCTTTGCGGCGGCGCAGGCCGACGCATGGGTGGCGCAGATAAGGGGCTGATGAGTTTTCACGGCAAGCCGCTGATCGATATCGCAATCGATCGCCTATCGCCGCAGGTCACTTCATTGATTATCAACGCCAACCGCAACCGCGCGCAGTATTTGCAGCGTGGCCTTCCCGTGATTGCAGATCCAGTCTTCGGCGAGCAGACTCCAAGCTACGAGGGCCCACTGGCGGGAATACTGGCCGGCCTGCAGACGGCCAGCACACCTTGGATGGTGACCGTACCCTGTGACTGCCCGCTATTTCCGCTGGAACTTGTCAGCCAGCTCTGGGCGGGCAGATCGGCGGGCGGTGCCTACATTGCCCAGCACCCCACCTTTGCCCTGGTGCCCATTGCAAGCCGCACACACCTTGAGCATTTTCTTCAGCACGGACAACGCAAGCTCGGACTTTGGCTTGCCGAGGTCGGCGCATCAGCGGTACAGCCTACCGATGAGGCAGCATTTCGCAACCTAAATACGCCCGAAGACCTCGGGGCCTAGCGCTGTACGGTGCTGAACATCAAAAGGCCTCAGACGGCCAGGCCCTGGCTCGCCAAATATTCATCATAGGACCCCTTGAAGTCCGATACCGTTCCATCACCACGGACCTCGAGAATGCGATTGGCCACGGCGTTGACGAATTCCCGATCGTGAGACACAACAAACAGCGTTCCCTGAAATTTTTCGAGTGCCAGCTGCAAGGACTCAATCGATTCCATATCCAGGTGATTGGTGGGCTCATCGAGCATCAGCACATTATGGCGGCCAAGCATGAGCCGGCCGAATGTCATGCGATGCTTTTCGCCGCCCGAAAGCACGCGGACCATCTTTCCAACATCATCACCTGAAAACAGCAGCCGACCCAGAATCGATCGGACCGCCTGATCATCATCGCCCTCCTGGGTGTAGCGGCCGATCCAGTCAGTCAATGAGACCTCTTTCTCGAAATCGGGATATACATCCTGCTGCATGTACCCAATGTTGGCGTTCTCCGCCCATTTGTTTTCACCGCCATCCGGATCCATGCCACTCACAGATGCCCCCGCGATACAACGCATCAGCGTGGTCTTGCCTGCGCCATTGGCGCCCACGATCGCGATTTTCTCTCCGGCTTCTACCATCATGGAAAAACGCTCAATCACCGGGCGGCTACGGCCTTCGAAAGTCTTTGAGATGCTCTGCACATGGACAGCCTGCCGATAGAGCTGCTTATTTTGCTCAAAACGAATATAGGGGTTCTGCCGGGAGGAGGGCCGAACCTCGACGGCATCGCCTTGAATTTTTTCGATCAGCTTGCGGCGCGATGTCGCCTGCTTCGCCTTCGACTTATTAGCCGCAAATCGCCGCACGAATTCCTGCAACTCCGAGACACGCTCCTTACTCTTGGCATTGGCCGCCATCAGCCGGGCCCGGGCCTCGGAGGCTGCCAGCATGAAGTCATCGTAGTTACCGGGATAAATCCGCAGCTCACCGTAATCCAAGTCGGCCATGTGGGTGCAGACCGAATTCAAAAAATGCCGGTCATGCGAAATAATGATCATGGTGCTGTTGCGCTCATTGAGCACATCTTCAAGCCACTGAATCGAGTGGATATCCAGATTGTTCGTGGGCTCATCCAAAAGCAGCACATCCGGATCTGAAAAAAGAGCCTGGGCCAACAACACCCTGAGTTTCCAGCCGGGGGCGATCTCGCGCATCGGACCTTGGTGCTGCTCGAGCGGAATTCCAACGCCCAGCAGCAATTCGCCAGCCCGCGCCTCCGCGGTATAGCCGTCGTATTCAGCAAACTTACCTTCAAGCTCTGCGGCTTTCATGTAGTCGTCTTCGGTGGCCTCTGGGTTGGCGTAGATTGCATCCCGCTCCGACTGTGCGGCCCACATTTCCTCGTGGCCCATCATGACCACATCCAATACACGGACATCCTCAAACGCAAACTGATCCTGCCGAAGCTTGCCGAGGCGAACATGGGGATCCCGAACCACGACGCCATTGCTGGGCTCAAGGTCCCCACCCAGAATCTTCATTAGTGTGGATTTGCCGCAGCCATTCGCACCAATTAAGCCGTAGCGGTTGCCGTTATCAAACTTAGCGTTGACATTTTCAAATAGCGGCTTGGCACCGAACTGAATCGAAATATTAGCTGCAGATAACATCGTGTTTAGGCTTTCATGCGTGTTGGACCCAGTGGCGGGCATTGTGGAACATCATCATCCACGGCGAGTCGTCGACCGTCGTGCGGAGTGCCTCGGGGATCCAGGACATCTGCACCTGGCGAAAGACGCGCTCGGGGTGCGGCATCATCACAGTGATACGACCATCCTGATTCGATACCGCGGTCAGGCCGCCGGGAGAGCCATTGGGATTGTACGGGTAATGCTCTGTAGCAAGCCCCCGTGGATCGACATAGCGCATGACTGCAGCTGCTGGCGGATGGGCCGTGCCAAACGCGGCAAGACCCTCTCCGTGCGAAACCACCACCGGCAAAATGGAGCCCTCCATGCCGGTGGTCAGCACTGAGGCTGAGGCCTGAATCTCCACCAGCGAGAAGCGGGCCTCGAATTGCTCGGAGCGATTCCTGACAAATCGCGGCCAGTTGGCAGCGCCCGGAATAATGTCAGACAAACCGCTCATCATCTGGCAGCCATTACAGACACCAAGAGCAAAACGCGTCGGGTCATGGAAAAACTCTTCAAACTGCAATCTCAGAGACTCGTGAAAAAGAATGGACCGCGCCCAGCCCTGTCCGGCGCCCAGCACATCGCCAAACGAAAAGCCTCCGCAGGCGGCCAGTCCCGCGAATTGATTCAGCTGAATCCGGCCTGCCATCAGGTCGCTCATGTGCACATCCCATGATTCAAATCCCGCCCGATCAAAAGCAGCGGCCATCTCCACCTGGCCGTTCACGCCCTGCTCCCTTAAGATCGCGACCCGCGGACGCCTGCCCACCCATGGGGCAGCTAATTCGCCCTGACGTGCTGCGACTTTGGGGCCTAACACAACGCGGGGCAGTTCAGAATCCTGTGCAACAGAGACTTCCTGCTCCACACAGTCAGGATGATCGCGGCGCCGACAGATCTCTGCACTCACGGAGCCCCATGTCCGCTGTAGAACATGCCGGGGCTTTTGAAAAATACACTTTGCATCACGATAAATTTCGATCGCATCACGCGGATTGACCGTGCCGATCTCAAAAGTTAGGCGCGATAAGCCATGCCGGCGCAGACAATCCATCACGGCCGTTCGGTTTGAGCGGCCCACCTGTAGCACGGCGCCGAGCTCTTCATTAAATAGCGCCTTGATGGTGAGCTCATCGCGCTGCACGGCAACCTGCTCGGGCCGAATCTTGAAGTCACCCCAGTCGGCCGCTACCGGATCAATCGTAATCAGATCAATATTCACCGTGATGCCGCAGCGGCCCGCAAACGCCATTTCACAAAGCGCGGCCAGCAGGCCGCCATCGGAGCGGTCATGGTAAGCAAGCACCTGATCGCTCTGGTGTAGTTCAGACATCGCTGCCGCAAATGACTGGAGTAACTCAGCACTGATATCAGCGGTCTCATCGCCAAACTGTTGAAGTGTCTGCGCCAAGACTGAACCCGCCATGCGATTTTTTCCCTGGCCGAGATCGATAAAAAGTAGGACATTGGGTGCCTCTATCCGCTGAAGCATGGGCGTCCAGGTCCGACGGACATCAGCGACTGGCGCCACTGCCGTCAGGTTTAGTGAGACGGGCGAAATCACCGACTTCGATCCCGAGGCCTCACTCCAGACAGTGCGCATGGATAAGGAATCTTTTCCAACCGGAATCGATAATGACAGTGCGGGACAGATTTCTTTTGCAAGGGCCGCTACAGCATCAAAGAGTGCGGCATCCTGGCCTGGTTCTCCACAGGCTGCCATCCAGTTCGCTGAGAGCTTCACGGTCTCAAGGGGTCCGATATCGGCCGCCACAAGATTGGTGAGGGCCTCGCCAAGCGCAAGCCGAGAGGCGGCGGCGGAATTCAGAATTGCGACGGGGCTGCGCTCACCGAGTGCCATGGCCTGGCCGCCGAAACCTTCGAAATCCCAAAGTGAGACCGCCACATCGGCAACGGGCGTCTGCCAGGGGCCCACCATCTGATCACGGGCCGTAAGGCCGCCGACCGTTCGATCTCCAATGGTGATGAGAAATTGTTTGCTGCCCACGGTGGGGTGGGCCAGCACCTGATCAATGAGGCTTTCAAGCTGAAGTCCTGAGCAGTCCAGCGGCTCGGCGGCCACCGCAACACGATCCGCCTGGCGATGCATTTTGGGCGGCTTGCCCAGCAGCACCGACAGCGGCAGATCGACTGGTGAGCGGCAGCTTTGCGCGTCCATGAGCTCAAGCCGATCTTCATCGGTTGCATGGCCCACAACAGCAAACGGGCAGCGTTCACGCGCGCAAATGGCTGCAAATGATTCCAATGACTCTGGCGCGATCGCCAACACATAACGCTCCTGGGATTCGTTGCACCAGATTTCGGCAGCAGACAGGCCCGATTCATCACACGGCACATCAGTAATCTGAAATCGGCCGCCGCGGCCTGCGCCATGCACGAGCTCTGGAAAGGCATTCGATAGGCCGCCTGCACCCACATCATGAATCGATAGCACCGGATTACTTTCGCCAAGCGCAGCACAGGCGTCAATGACCTCTTGTGCCCGACGTTGCATCTCTGGGTTGCCACGTTGCACTGAATCGAAGTCGAGGGCCTCTTGATTGGCGCCCGTCTGAATCGACGAAGCCGCCCCGCCGCCCATGCCGATCCGCATGCCAGGGCCGCCAAGCTGAATGAGCAAAGCACCTTTCGGAATCGGATGTTTGCCGGCCTGACTGCTGTCAATAATTCCGATGCCACCGGCCAGCATGATGGGCTTGTGGTAGCCCCAACACCGGCCACTAACGTGCATCTCGAAACTTCGAAAATATCCCAGTAAATTGGGTCTGCCGAATTCGTTGTTAAAAGCGGCGCCGCCAAGCGGGCCATGAATCATGATCTCCAGCGCGGATGCAATTCGGGCTGGCTGATGGGCTGCACCACTAAAGTCAATATGCGATACCGCAAATCCCGTTAGTCCCGCGCGGGGTTCAGCGCCTGTGCCGGTTGCGCCCTCATCCCGGATCTCGCCTCCGGCACCCGTTGCTGCCCCTGGAAATGGAGAGATCGCCGTTGGATGGTTGTGGGTCTCGGCCTTTAATACTGTGTGGACGGTCTGCGGACTTGCGCGATAGGCCGATGGCAGCCCTGAGTCGGGCCGAAATCGCATCGCTGATGCAGTGTGCAAAATTGCAGCGTTATCTGCATAGGCCACAACGGTATGCTGGGGCGTGACCGCATGGGTATGGCGAATCATTTTAAAGAGTGACTCGGATTGCGGTACGCCATCAAGCGTGAAGTCAGCATTGAAAATTTTGTGCCGGCAGTGTTCCGAATTCGCCTGCGCGAACATCAGCAGTTCCACATCCGTCGGATCCCGGCCGAGCTGCTGGTAGGCCTGGGCAAGATAGTCGATCTCATCTTCCGATAGCGCCAGGCCGAGTGCTTGATTCGCACCGCCTAACGCCTGCCGTGCGCTGGTCATCGATGGCCCAAGCGCGATTTCGCGCAACGGCGGCGATTGCCGGGGTGAAAGAATGTCCTGCGGCGGGGCACCGATAAACCAGGACTCGGTCATCCGATCATGCAGACGCTCGGCGATTCGGCCAATGAGCGCGCTGTCTTGAGTCCTGATCTCAATATCAACCACCATGCCGCGCTCAACCCGCTCGACACTGCCCAGCCCACAGGAGTGCAAAATGTCCGTGGCCTTTGACGACCAAGGCGAACGCGTACCCTGCCGCGGAACCACGGATAGCCGCAGCATGCCTGCCGCGGGCGGCTCAAGCGGGCCGGTTGCATCGAGAATCGCGGCCAATCGCGGCGCATTCAGGTCCTCGCCATGGCGCACCAGATAACACCAGCGGGCCCGGACCGATTTGGCCTTGGGGGCGATCGCCTGGATTTCAGAGGTCAGTCGGGAAAGTCGAAACTCAGAGAGCGCAGCAGCGCCTCCGAGCAACAGCAGTGAGGGCATTACGAAATTATACGGCGGCCCCCGCCGCAAGCCTGAGCACCTGCTGACAGCGTTCGGCAAGCTCTGGGGCGTGGGTCACCAACACAATCGTGGTCCGGTGACGGGCCTGCAGCTCGAACAGCAGATTCGAAATCTTCTCGCCATTGGCGGCATCCAGACTGCCGGTAGGCTCATCTGCAAAGATCAGCCTTGGCTGCGACACAAAAGCTCGGGCCAACGCCACCCGCTGCTGCTCACCACCCGAGAGTGTTTTGGGAAAGTGCTGCATGCGGCTTGACATACCCACCTGGTGTAACAAATCCTCTGCCCGCTGTCGGGCGTTAGCGGTGCCACTGAGCTCGAGCGGCAGCATCACATTTTCCAGCGCATTGAGATGACCAAGCAGCTGAAAGGATTGAAAAACAAAGCCTAATACGCCATTGCGACGCTGGGCTCGGGCGTCTTCGGAGAGCGCATCAATCCGCTCATCAAACCAATACACCGCGCCCGAGCTGGGGGACTCAAGGCCAGCAAGAATGCCGAGCAGGGTTGATTTTCCGCTGCCGGAGGCGCCAAGAATCGCCAAAGACCCGCCCAGTTCGACGGATAAGGAGACATCGCGGAGAATGTCAATGGAACCGCTGCTATCAACAACGGTCTTGGTGATGTGCTCTGCTCGAATTGCGTTCAACCCCAACTCCTTATTCTTACAACATTGATGAAACACTTGATTGCCCTGATCTTTGGCATTTTTACCAGCCTGACGGTCGCGAATGCCAGCACAAAGCCCCTTATTCTGATCTATGGCGACAGCCTGTCTGCGGAGTACGGATTAAAGCGCGGTGCAGGCTGGGTCGCCTTGTTGCAGGATCGGCTTGCCCGCGAGGGCTTCCCGCATCGGATTATGAATGCGAGTATCTCTGGAGAGACCACAGCAGGCGGGCTGTCGCGATTCGATGCGGCATTAAAAAAACATCAACCCAGTCTCGTGGTCTTGCAGCTCGGGGCAAACGATGGACTGCGCGGCCTGGCGATTGGCCAGACCCGTCGTAATCTTGCCGAAATGATTGACCGGGCCCGCGCCCAGGGCGCTGCAGTGCTGCTGATTGGCATTCGAATTCCCCCGAACTATGGGCCCGACTACTCCCGGCAGTTCGACAGCCTCTTTGGCCAACTGGCAGGAGAAAAGCAGGTGTCGCTGGTGCCGTTTCTACTCGAGGGTCTCGCCGACAATCCGCTGATGTTTCAGGCTGACACGATTCACCCGAATGAAAAAGCGCAGCCCACGATGCTACGAAATGTCTGGGGTGCGCTTTCTGCAAGCGGTCTTCTGCAAACAGCTCCCGCTGCGCTGCCAGCAAACGGAAATGGCAGCCGCTAAAACTCGCTCGCGAATGCGCCCCATACTGCTTACAAACACGGCTTTAGTCGCGCTTCTGGCAGGAGTATTGGGCCTTCCAGGCCCATCAGAAGCGCTGGAATTCTCCGATATCGCCCGTGAAGGCGAGCTCCGATTTTTGGCCCAGCATCCCGAGCCCGACAGCTATCGCTATGAATCACGTGTGCGGGTCGGCGCAGATAGCTTTGACTCCGGAATCATTGAACTGAGCACCTGCCACTATCAGCTCGATCCGATTCGCAAGATCGTGATCGCCTTTAACCCAAATCGGCTGCAGGATCTCTCGATTAAATCAACCCAAGGCATCGGCGCTGTCGAGATCAAGGGCCACCATGTGGTGATGGCCGATGTACAGCGCGGTGCTTCAATCTGTATTGATCTACGGTCTAAGGCATTGGATCGACTTGATCAGCAGACCTACCGGCTTCAGGCGGGTCCGCTAATGCGCCGCTATCTGGATGGCTATCTGCCGATGCAAGCGAAACTCACCTTCGAGTGGCCCGAGTCGATGGCCGCATTGCATCAAACCCAGCCGGCGCCGCAGCCTGGGGTAAAGCTGTCACAGCATGCGGCAGGGGCCGAACTGACCATGGTCTTCGCTGGACGGCTTCTGGCCGCAATTGATCTGCGCCGAAAATAATTTAATCTCGGCGCCTTGAAGAAGGGCTATTTGAATTTGTAATACGTATCGTTGAGATACCGGCCGACGTGCTGAATCTCTTCTTCAAACCAGCCTGAGTTTGTGCGGCTATTGCAGAACTCGATCATGCCGCGAAGTTTTACCGCAGAATCGGCCTTACGAAATAAATCCGAGTAAAGCTGAGAGCCGTCTTTATCCGGAAACATACTGTTGTGGCATGACACACAGCGCGGATCATGGAGTTTTTTTCCGCTTACGGCATTGCCCTTCGGGAAGGGGTTCGCGCTGGCGGACTGCGGCCCTATCGCCACCGCTACGAAAAACAGAATTGGTCCAAGGGTTAAGTGGGCTGGCTTCATGTCAATGCCTTTGGTGAGATGCCTCGGGTACGCAGCGAACTGGCCGACTCAACCCGCCATGCCAGGATTATTCTTTAATCCAATCAAACGGGGAAGGTTCAGGCGACGCGGGCTCACGCGTTTTTTGGTCTTCAGCCAGGTCTCGACAACCTCCCAGATCGGCTCGCCCTTGGCGCCCTCTGCAACCGGCGCCCAGCCCGCGACCTTGTAAGTCTTTTTCGGATCAATCAGCTGGCCCTTAAGCCGCATATCACTAATGCGGCTACCCGCCTTGCCGCCAGGCTCGCAGGCATAGGTCAGACCACCCACACGCACCATGTCACCGCCCTGCTGGTAGTAGGGATCAGGGTTAAAGAGGTTATCGCAGACATCCTCGAGGACTGTTTTAATAAATTCACCTGTCATCTCGGTCAGGGTCGTAAACGGATACGTAATGGCGGTCTGATCCATCACGTGCTCGCGGGTGATGGCCTGGCCCGACAAGATGCTGGTACCCCAGCGAAAGCCTGGGGAAAACGCGATATCGGCCCCTTTCACCTCGATTAAGGCATCGCAAATCAGCTGATCGAAGGTGCCATTAAAGTTGCCGCGTCGATAGAGCAGGCCCTCGGTGACGGCCAACGGCTCTTCGAGCTTCGCCTTATAAGGCGCCCGAATCCGATCAATTAAGGCCTGCATTTCTTTATCGGCAGGCAGCATGTTGGCAAATACCGGCAGCAGGGAGTATTTAAAATCCACGACTTTGCCGTCGCGGACATCAAGATCCATCACGCCCAAAAATTTGGAATTAGAGCCTGCATTGGTCACCAGCGTTTTACCGCCTGCGTTGGACACCACCACCGGCTGGGGCACCCCATCGTGAGTATGGCCGCCAAAAATCGCATCGATGCCTCGGACCCGGGTGGCCATTTTCAAATCCACATCCATGCCATTGTGAGAGAGCACCACGACCACCTTGGCACCTTTAGCCCGGACCTCATCGACCATCTTCTGCATGTTGTCGTCCTGAATGCCGAAGGTCCAGTCGGGCACCATATAACGCGGATTCGCAATCGGCGTATACGGGAAGGCCTGGCCAATCACCGCAACGGGAATGCCGTTTTGCTCACGAATCACATAAGGCTTGAAGACTGGATCACCAAAATCCGTGGTCTTTACATTCTGGGCAAGAAACTCAACGTTACCAGCGAAATCTTTTTTGATGATTTCCTCTACCCGCTGAGCGCCGAGCGTGAATTCCCAGTGGGGGCTCATCATATTGACCCGGAGTAGCTTGCAGGCATCGACCATATCCTGACCCTTGGTCCACAGCGCGGTGGCCGACCCCTGCCAGGTATCACCGCCATCTAATAAAAAAGCATTGGGCCGATCAACCCGCATCTTCTTTACGAGTGTTGCCAGGTGG
>JAGWWC010000031.1 GCA_018970545.1 Betaproteobacteria bacterium
GTGGCGATGTCCTCCGCAGAAAGTCCTCCGGGCCGAAGCAGTCGAGGTGATGGGCCGCTGAGATCCACAATCGTCGACTCAACTCCAACCGCGCAGGCACCGCCGTCGAGGATACGATCGTCCCCGCTCAGCCAGGGCCCGATACCTGCACTCACATGGGCAGCCTGCGTGGGACTCACCGCGCCGAATCGATTGGCCGATGGCGCAGCGATCACGCCACTCCCACAAGCGGAGAATGCCTCGAGCAATGCGCGGGCTGCCGGATGTGATGGCATACGAATCCCAACGGTATCCTGTCCGCCGGACACCAGATCCAAAACACAATTGGCCCGCTTCAGAATCATGGTGAGTGGCCCTGGCCAAAAGGCCCTGGCCAAAAGATCGGCAGACGCTGGCCAAGATGCACTTAAGGATTTCGCGTGGTCGAGGTCAGCCACATGCAAAATGACCGGATGATCCGAGGGCCGGCCTTTGGCTTTGAAAATCCGCATCACGGCCTGCGGATTTAATCCATCTGCGCCCAGGCCGTAGACCGTCTCGGTCGGTAGCGCCACCAGATGGCCCGCTGCCAATGCCCGAACCGCCTCGGCAATCGACTCCGCCTGATCCGCCAAGAGGGCTGCCGGCACGGCCGAATCAGATTTAGGCAAGGCCATCACCAACGTCGAGGCCGAGAATGTCCACCACAGTGCGGGCGCGGCCCAAGGCCTGCGTTAATGTTGATCCCAGGCAGGTGACATGGGCCATTTTGCGGCCAGGCCTTGGGTCGGATTTTCCATACAAATGCAGCACCACATCGTGCTGTGCCCGCACGGCCTGCCAGTCCGGCTCGATTGGCTGATCCGACGACTTAAACCAGGCGTCTCCCAGCACATTTAACATCACCGCTGGTGACTTTAATGCCGTGCTGCCCAGGGGCTTTTGGACACAAATTCTGACCTGCTGCTCAAACTGGCTTGTGGCACAAGACTCTATGCTGTGATGGCCGCTGTTATGCGGCCGCGGCGCCATTTCATTGGCCATTAAACGACCGCCCGAGAGAACAAAAAATTCGACGCACAAGACACCCACGTACTCCAGTGTCTGTGCAATTCGGCAGGCTGCTTGATGGGCATGCCCTGCTAAGTCATCACTGATCGCAGCAGGCACTCGTGTCACCGCCAGAATGCCATTGCGATGGATATTCTCACCGACCGGGAATACCGCCACTTCGCCTTGCATATCCCGCGCCACGATTACCGAAATTTCACGCTCAAGCGCGACACGCCTTTCAAGAACACAGGCGACTGATCCCATTGCCGACCAGGCGGACCTTGCCTCGGTCACGCTGTGAACCTTCTGCTGGCCCTTGCCGTCGTAGCCCAGACGGGCTGACTTCAGAATTCCGGGAAATAACGACGCAGGAAGATCATCAAAATCTTCAAGCCGCGTAATGACAGCATACGGCACCACATCGACCCCGCAGGCGGCGATAAATCGTTTCTCATCAATACGATCCTGGGCCACTGCCACGCATCGAGCATCGGGCCGGGTCGCACCAAATCGTGCGAGGTACCGTAAAGACTCGGCAGGGACATTTTCAAATTCAGTGGTGAAAGAGGCGCACGTGCGGGCAAGTTCATCCAGCCCTTTTGCATCGTCGTAATCATGGGTGATGACCGCATCAGCAATCTGCGCTGCAGGCCCTTGCCCATCAGGGTCAAGTACGGTGACTCGCTCCCCCAAACGATGGGCCGCCTGGATCATCATCCGGCCCAGCTGACCACCGCCCAACAATCCGATCATGCGCGGCCGAGCGAGGCATTCATAGAGTGGGCCGCCTGAGTCTGATCGCGACGGTAAGCCGCAAGTCGGCTGCGCAGGTGTTCATCCTGGGTCGAGAGCGTGGCGATCAAATGCAAGGCCGCATTGGCCGCACCCGCCTCACCAATTGCGAATGTCGCCACCGGAATGCCCTTGGGCATCTGAACAATCGAATACAGCGAGTCCTCCCCACGCAGGTATTTCGATGGTACGGGAACCCCAAACACCGGTACTGTGGTTTTCGCTGCCAGCATTCCAGGCAGGTGGGCTGCGCCTCCGGCGCCAGCAATGATGCCCCGCAGGCCCCGGGCCTGGGCTGACTCTGCATAAGCATAGAGCGCATCGGGCATACGATGGGCCGAAACCACTCGGGACTCATGCGGGATTCCGAATTGATCAAGAATCGCGACTGCATGCCGCATGACCTCCCAGTCGGATTGAGAGCCCATGACAACGCCCACCGAGGGCAGCCGGACTCCCGCAATTCGAAACAAGGCCTCACGGTATTTCTCGGCAGTGCGCTCCACCACATGATCGGGAAGAACTGGAGCGGGTGGCGCTTTATCCCAATCCAGGGTCTCGAGATAATCCCGAACAAATTGCTTATCAAAGCTGGGGGGGCTGATGCCTTCCACCACGCCATCGGCCGGCCAGAATCGCGATGAGTCCGCGGTCAGCACCTCGTCCATCAGGTGAAGCACACCTTTTTTGTCCAGACCAAATTCAAATTTTGTATCGGCAATAATGATTCCGCGTTCAAGTGCGTAGTCGCTTGCAGCCTCATACAGCTTCAGACTGACAGTGCGAATCTTGGTCGCCAGCGGCTTTCCAATTTGCCGGACCATCTGCTCAAAGCTGATGTTTTCATCATGCGCACCTGCCTCAGCCTTGTGCGCGGGTGTGAAGATCGGGGCGGGCAGCCGTGCCGCCAGCTTTAGCTTTTTGGGAAGCGCAATGCCGCAAACAGCGCCTGTCTGTTGATAGTCTTTCCATCCCGAGCCAATCAAATAGCCCCGCACGACTGCCTCAACCGGAACCGGCTTTAACCGTTTGACCACCACGGCGCGACCACGAACCTGCTCCACTTCGGCCTGTGTCACCACCGACTCAGGATCGATGCCGGTCAGATGATTGGGAATGATCTTGGCCAATCGCGCGAACCAGAAATCGGACAGCCGTGTGAGCACCACGCCCTTATCCGGAATTGGCCGGCCCATGATGACATCGAATGCGGAGATCCGATCCGTCGCCACCATGAGTAGCTTGTCTTTACCAACCGCGTAGATATCGCGGACCTTGCCACGTGAGACCAAGGGCAGGGAGCGAATTTGACTCTGGAGTTTTGCTGAAATCACAGAATTCGCCAGGCCCAATCTACAGCACGGTCTGAGTCAGGGCGCCCGACTGATAACGCCGAGCAATCTCGGAAAGCGGCAGCGGCTTTATCTTGCCGGCCTGGCCCGCAGCGCCAAATTGCTGATACCGCTCCATGCAGATGCTTTTGGCCGCTGCCCGGGCGGGCTTGAGAAAATCGCGGGGATCAAACTTCGAAGGGTCCTCGGCCATCGTCTTGCGAATCGCCGCCGTCATGGCAAGCCGAATATCGGTATCGATATTGATTTTGCGAACACCGTACTTGATGGCCTCTTGGATTTCTTCTACCGGAACACCATAAGTCTCTTTGATGTTGCCGCCATAGCGTCGAATCTCGGCAAGAATTTCCTGCGGCACTGACGATGATCCATGCATCACTAAATGTGTATTTGGAATGCGCCGATTGATTTCTTTGATGCGATCGATGGCAAGAATATCGCCCGTCGGTTTACGCGTGAACTTATAGGCACCGTGACTGGTACCGATTGCAATGGCCAGTGCGTCCAGCTGAGTGCGCTTTACAAAATCTGCTGCCTGCTCGGGATCGGTCAGCAGCTGGTCACGCGTCATGGTGGCCTCGGTGCCATGGCCATCCTCTTTATCGCCCCGCATGGTCTCGAGTGAGCCCAGGCATCCCAGCTCGCCCTCGACTGTCACGCCAGTGGCATGGGCCAACTCAACAACCGTTTTGGTCACCGCCACGTTGTAGTCGTAGCTCGCAATGGTTTTGCCGTCTGCCTCGAGTGAGCCATCCATCATGACACTCGAAAATCCAAGCCCAATTGCGCCTTTGCAGACATCAGGGCTCTGGCCATGATCCTGATGCATCACGATTGGAATGTGTGGGTAGGCCTCAATGGCCGCCTCAATCAGATGCTTTAAAAAGGCCTCGCCGGCATATTTTCTCGCACCTGCTGAACCCTGCATGATCACGGGCGCGTTGACTTCGGCCGCAGCCTCCATAATGGCCTGCACCTGCTCCAGATTATTCACATTGAATGCGGGAATTGCGTAGTGATGCTCGGCAGCATGGTCCAACAACTGTCTCATTGATACCAGGGGCATTCGTCTCTCCTTCCTTACCCGGACGTCTTTTTAACTATTCAAACGCGTCTGAAGCCGGCCTTCACTTGCCGGCAGCCTTACTGCCCACACGCGGCTTGGCGGCCACCCGCACAATCTTCATGGTGTTGGTGCCGCCGGATTGGCCAATCGGCTCACCGATCGTGATGATCAAGAGATCATCCGTCGTGACCACGCCCTCATCCACCAGGCGCTGCTCGGCTTCACGCAGAATCTCCTCACGCTCTCGAGAGTGGTAATCAAAAAATACTGGCGTGACGTCACGATACAGCGCCATACGACGCCGGCTGGCCGGGACGGGCGTGAGGGCATACACCGGCACGCCTGAGTTGAGTCGAGACATCCACAGCGCGGTCGATCCAGACTCTGTTAGCGATGCGATGGCCTTGACACGAAGATGACGTGCCGTAAACAGCGAGGCCATTGCGATCGACTGATCCACACGATCAAACGTACGATCCAGGAAATCGGACTCCAGCGTAATCGGCTCTGACTTCTCGGCCTCCAGACAGACACGGGCCATCGCCTGCACCGTCTGCACCGGAAAGCTGCCGCTCGCGGTCTCGGCCGAGAGCATCACCGCATCCGAGCCATCCAGCACGGCATTGGCCACATCCGAGACCTCGGCTCGGGTCGGAACCGGCGAATGAATCATCGACTCCATCATCTGTGTGGCCGTAATCGTGACGCGATTTGATTCCCGCGCCATACGAATCATCCGCTTTTGGAGTGCCGGCACTGCGGCATCACCCACTTCAACGGCCAAATCTCCACGTGCGACCATGATGGCGTCTGCGGCATCAATAATGGCCTGAAGGTTTTCAATTGCTTCAACCCGTTCGATCTTGGCCACGATGGCAGCGCGGCCGCCTGCGGCCTGCATCAGGCGACGCGCCAAAGTGAGGTCCGCCGCGTCTTTCGGAAAGGAAACGGCAAGAAAATCGGCCTCAAGTTCCGCTGCAACGCGGATATCGGCCATATCCTTTTCCGTCAATGCAGGCGCGGACAGGCCGCCCCCCAGGCGATTGATGCCCTTGCGATCTGAAAGCACGCCCCCTTCGATCACAGTGCAAGCGATGGTTTTGGGCGTTACTTTCTCTACCCGCATCGACATCTGGCCGTCGTTGAGAAGCAGCGTGTCTCCGGCAGCGACATCATTGACCAGCTCTTTGTAATCCAGGCCGACATGCTGCGTATCCCCCAGCTCACAGTCCAAATCAAATGTAAAGGATGCGCCCGACGCAAGTGTGACTTTGCCTTCAGCAAACTTTCCAACACGAATCTTCGGCCCCTGAAGGTCAACCAGCACACCAATATCCACACCGAGTCGCTCTGCTGCAGAGCGCACCAAGGCTGCTCGGCCACGATGATCGTCGGCTGTACCGTGTGAGAAATTCAGCCGGACTACATTCACTCCCGCCTGAATCAGCTTCTCGATCATCTCGGGCGAGGAGCTGGCCGGGCCAAGAGTGGCCACAATTTTGGTGGCGCGGGGAAGTTTTTCCATCTAGCGCGCCGCCATCAAGGCAATTGTTGTGTCCAGCATGCGATTCGAAAATCCCCATTCGTTGTCATACCAAGACAAGATCTTGACCAGCCGGCCATCGGGCGAGACCCGGGTCTGGGTCGCATCAAAAATGCTCGATCGCGGATCGTGGTTAAAGTCGACCGATACCAAGGGATCAGTGTTCACACCCAGGACTCCTTTTAATTCGCCTTCTGCCGCTTGTTTCATCATGGCATTGATTTCATCCACGCTGGTGGCTTTTTTGGCGACAAAACTCAAATCCACTACGGAAACATTGATGGTTGGAACCCGCATCGCAAAACCATCCAATTTGCCATCGAGCTCTGGCAGCACCAGGCCCACTGCGGCGGCGGCGCCCGTTTTCGTGGGAATCATCGACATCGTCGCAGAGCGGGCCCGACGCAGATCCTCGTGGTAGACGTCCGTCAGCACCTGATCATTGGTGTAGGCATGAATCGTGGTCATCAGGCCACTTTCGATGCCCACTTTTTCGTGTAAGACCTTGGCCACCGGCGCTAGGCAATTGGTGGTGCAAGAAGCGTTTGAGATCACAGTATGGGCCGCCTTGAGCACCCCTTGATTCACACCAAACACCACGGTTGCATCGACATCTTTTCCGCCCGGCGCTGAAATCACGACTTTCTTTGCGCCACCCCGCAGATGGGCAGATGCCTTTTCTTTGCTGGCAAAAAATCCGGTGCACTCCAGCACCACATCAACCCCCAGCTCGCCCCAAGGCAACTCGGCGGGATTGCGATTGGCCAGCACACGGATGCGATCACCATTGACCACCATGTTCTCGCCCTCGACCACCACAGTGCCTGGAAACTTCCCATGGGCGGTGTCATAGCGGGTGAGGTGTGCATTGGTATTCGGGTCGCCAAGGTCATTGATCGCCACAATTTGAATATCGTGCCGCTTTCCCCCTTCGTAGTGGGCCCGCAGCACATTGCGGCCAATACGTCCATAACCATTGATCGCGACTCTGATCGTCATTGCCTTACGCTCCTTTGTTCATTCAAATGAGTGATGAAATTATCGAGATGGCCGCCCTAAGACAGCCTGCGCAGTCGCCACCAGCTCATCGGCCGTGATCCGAAAATACTGGAACAGCTCACCCGCAGGCGCCGATTCGCCATAGCGATCCAGGCCCAGCACTGCGGCGGGCTGGTACTTCCACCAGAAATCCGTCACACCGGCCTCGACCACCACCCGCGGAATGTCCGGCGGGAGCACTGACTGCTTGTAGGCAACCGACTGCTGGTCAAAAACCGTCGTCGAGGGGACTGAGACCACGCGCACGGCGACGCCCTGCTCGCGCAGTCGACTGGCCGCCACGACCGCGAGCGAGAGCTCTGACCCAGTGGCCATCAGCACAATCCTCGGCTTTTTATCCGAAGACAGCACATAGCCGCCCTTTTCGATCTGCTGCGTCATCCCGGGGTCACTGACTTGCGGCGCGAGATTTTGGCGGGACAACAACAATGCAGTTGGGCCATTGTGTCTTTGCAAGGCGGCCTTCCAGGCCACTGCCGTTTCGACGGCATCTGCTGGCCGCCAGACATGCAGATTCGGGATGAGCCGCAGGGCCGAGGGATGCTCGACCGGCTGGTGGGTTGGGCCATCTTCTCCGAGGCCGATCGAGTCGTGGGTAAAAACATGGATCACCCGCAGGCGCATCAATGCCGCCATACGAATCGCGTTGCGGCTGTAATCCGAGAAGGTTAAGAATGTGCCGCCATACGGAATGAATCCGCCGTGAAGTGCAATGCCATTCATCACCGCTGCCATACCAAATTCACGGACGCCGTAATTGATATGCTCACCAACAGTCATCGCGCCTTTTGCATCGACGCGCAGGGCAGCGGCACCCTTCCAGTTCGTCAGATTCGATCCCGTGAGATCAGCAGAGCCGCCCAGCATGCCGGGCACACGTGGGCCAAGATCGTCCAGCACGATTTGCGAAGCCTTGCGGCTCGCCACGGTGAGCCTCTCGGCCGCCAATCGTTCAATCATGGCCTGGGTCTTGGCGGCAAAGTCCTGTGGCAAATCGCCCCGCATCCGGCGCTGAAACTCTCTCGCCTGCTCGGGATGGGCGGCCGCATAACGCGAGAAGAGCGCATTCCACTTGGACTCGGACTCCGCGCCGTGCGCTTTCGCATTCCAATCCGCTTTCACATCGGCGGGAATTTCGAAGGCCGAATAAGGCCAGTCCATCGACCTGCGGGTGAGCGAGATTTCCTCTTCCCCGAGCGCCTCACCATGGGCCTTGGCCGTGTTGGCACGGTTTGGTGAGCCCTTACCGATTTGAGTCTTACAGATGATGAGCGTGGGGGCCAATCGGCCGTCCTTGCCCTCGGTGGCCCACCGACGGGCCTGCGCGATTGCATCACTGACGGCCTTCACATCATGGCCGTCGATCGGACCCAGCACATGCCAGCCATAGGCGAGAAAGCGCTGCCGGGTGTCGTCACGAAACCAGGCATCCACCTGGCCGTCAATTGAGATGCCGTTATCGTCATACAAAGCGATGAGCTTGGCGAGCCCCCAGACACCAGCCAGCGAGCAGGCCTCGTGGGAGATGCCTTCCATCAGACAGCCATCACCGAGAAATGCATAGGTGAAGTGATCCACCAGATCAAAGCCAGGCCGATTAAATTGGGTGGCAAGCAGTCGCTCAGCCAATGCCATGCCAACTGCATTACCGATGCCCTGACCGAGCGGGCCCGTGGTGGTCTCAACGCCCGGCGTGATTCCCACCTCCGGATGGCCGGGCGTCTTTGAATGCAGCTGCCGAAAGCGCATTAATTCATCAATCGACAAGTCGTAGCCCGCGAGGTGCAGCAGGCTGTAGAGCAGCATCGAACCATGGCCATTGGAGACCACGAATCGATCGCGATCTGCCCACTGTGGATTACTGGGGTTGTGTTTGAGATGACAGGACCACAAAGCCACCGCCATTTCCGCCATGCCCATCGGCATGCCGGGATGCCCAGAATTGGCCTTCTGTACAGCATCCATGGACAAGGCCCGAATTGCATTGGCCATTCGAGTCGACTGCAGGGGGAGGTCACGGAAGGAAAATTGCATGAGGGAGCCTTTCAGGTGTAAGTTTAACCGGCCTGACTCCCTCCCCCACCGACCCGTGCACCCCCGCCTTCTCTGCGCAGACCTCGCCTGCGGCCCGCTGACTCTTGACGAAGAAAACAGCCACCACCTCGCCGTCGTACTCCGTGCCCAGGTCGGTGATCGAGTGGTGATATTCGATGGTCAAGGCAGGGAGGGACAGGGCGTTTTACGAACCGCAGACAAGACAAAGGCCGTCGTGGAAATCGAGTCCATCCAGACGATCAGCCGAGAATCACCGCTGCACATCACCGTGCTGCAGGCCCTTTGCACTGGCGATAAGATGGATTGGGTCGTGCAGAAGTCCACCGAGTTGGGAGCAGCCCAGATTATTCCTGTTGCGGCAGCGCGCAGCGTGCTGAAACTGGAGCCTGGCCGTGCGTTAAAACGGCTCGAGCACTGGCGCGCGATTGCTCAGGCCGCAGCAGCGCAGTCGGGTCGAACAATTGTTCCAACAATTTCCCCCGTGATGTCCTTTCGTGAGGCACTCCATGGCTGGACGCAAGAACAGTCTCCAAAAACGGGGTGGCTTTTGGATCCCTTTGCTGAGGAGCGATTGTCGACAACGCCCAGTCAGGGGCCGGTCGCGATCTGGATTGGGCCCGAAGCAGGCTGGACCGATGAGGAGGAGCAGACGGCAAAAGCCGCAGGAATTCGAGGCCTTCGGCTCGGGCCACGTATTTTGCGCACCGAGACCGTCGCGGCGGTCGCGCTCACGGCAATCGCGATGAAGTGCGGCGACTTCTAAACCGAGTCCAGTAGGCCAAGCCCACCAATCAGGGCGCCGGCCAGAATCATGGCCAACGGCGGCAAACGAGTTGTCGCCACGAGCGCCGCACTGATCACCGCGAGCGCCAAGACACGAAACTCACCCCACCACTGCTCCGACAGGATCCATGTCGTGGCCAGCATCAACGCAATCACCACTGGCGCGAGCCCTTGCCGCAGGGCCCGCATCCACGCCGCATCGGAATGCTGATGGCTGATGCGGCTGACCATCACCGCGAGTCCCGCAGACGGGATGAGCACTCCGGCCGTCGTGGCCAAGGCCCCCATCGGCCCCATTGCCTGCCATCCCAACACAGTGACAAACAAAATATTTGGGCCCGGTGCCGCTTGTGCAATTGCAATCGACGCCGTGAATTGCGCATCCGAGAGTAATCCCATCTCTGTCACCATGTAACGGTGCATCTCAGGCGCCAGCGTGATGGCCCCTCCTGTCGCGAGTAACGACAGCATGAGGAAATGGATCAATAAATCAAAGAGTGGGCTATGAATCATGAGATGAACGCTGCGCTACATTTTTAAGCTGCCACCAGCGAAGCACCACCGCCGGCAGTCCAAAGGCAAGCAGCACCATGCCCAATGGCTTGTGCAGAATGGCCACCAGCAGAAATACCGCCGCTCCGATCAGCCAGCCCGCCCGAAAATGACCCTGGGTCCGCGCCAGCCGCAGGCCCATTCCAGCGATCAGGCCGACTGAGACCGCGCTCATTCCGAGCAGCATTCGGCGCGTGATCTCGAGATCCGCCGTGACCTGATACAAGACCGTCAGGCCCAGCACCAACACAATGGGAAATAGCATCATGCCCGTCAATGCGATAGCGGCGCCGCGCACGCCAAAAAATCGATCGCCAACCATCAGCGACAGATTCACGACATTCGGGCCAGGCAAGGCCTGGGCGATGGCGAGGGTTTCGACAAAATCTTTTGCTGTCATCCACTGGCGGCGATGCACCAGGATGCGCTCCGCAATGGGCAACACCCCGCCGAACCCCTGAAGGGCCATGCGAGTGAAGGTCCAAAACAAATCAGAGAGCGAACGTGGAGATTCAGTCACGCGCGGGCATTGGCATCGAGCACTGTCAGCGCTGTCATATTCACAATCCGACGCACAGTAGCCGATGAGGTCAGAATCGCAGCGGCCGCATTACAGCCCAGCAGCACCGGACCAATCGCAATCCCATTTCCTGCGGCGATCTTCAGGAGGTTGTAGGCGATGTTGGCGGCATCAATACTTGGGCAGACCAAGAGATTCGCGTCCCCGACCAGCGTTGAGCGCGGCATGATGTGCCGACGCAATTCCGCATCCAGTGCGATGTCGCCATGCATCTCGCCATCAATATTGATCCCGGGGGCGCGGGCGCGGACCAGATCCAGGACCTGCCGCATTTTTTCCGCCGAGGCGGCCGTGCTGCTGCCGAAATTTGAATGTGACAACAGTGCAATCCGCGGTGTGATGCCGATGCGACGCATCTCCTCTGCCGCCATCAAGGTGATTTCCGCGAGCTCTTCGGCACTCGGATCCGCATTGACATGAGTATCCACGATCGCTACCGAACGCTTGGGTAGTATCAACAGATTCATCGCGGCATAGCAGCTCACATCCGGCCGGCGGCCCAACACCTGATCAACATACTCCAGATGCAGGGAGTGACTGCCGAATGTGCCGCAGATCATGCCGTCGGCCTCACCGAGATGCATCATCATGGCCCCGATCAGAGTATGTCGGCGACGCATCTCCAATTTGGCGTACTGCTCCGTCACGCCTTTGCGTTCTGTCATGCGGTGATAGGTCTCCCAATACTGCCGATAACGCCGATCAGACTCGGGGTTCACCAAATCGAAATCCACGCCCGCACGAATCCGCAGTCCAAAGCGCTCGATTCGGCTCTCCAAGACCGAGGGCCGCCCCACCAGAATTGGCCGGGCAAGTTCCTCATCGACGACCACCTGCACCGCGCGCAGCACGCGCTCCTCTTCACCTTCGGCGTAGACGATACGATTTTTTGTGGCCCGCTTCGCAGCCGCAAAAATCGGCTTCATGAAGTTGCCGGAGTGGTAGACAAACTCTTGCAGTCGATCCACATAGGCATCGAGATCCGCGATGGGCCTTGTGGCTACGCCACTTTCGGCCGCCGCCTTGGCCACCGCCGGCGCAATCTTCACAATTAGCCGGGGATCAAAAGGCTTGGGAATCAAATAATCGGGGCCAAAGGAGAGCGATCCGCTGCCGTAGGCGGCCGATACGACCTCGCTTTGCTCGGCCCGAGCGAGTTCCGCAACCGCATGAACCGCGGCAAGCTCCATTGGGCGCGTAATCGTCGTTGCACCCGAATCCAAAGCGCCGCGAAAAATAAACGGAAAACACAGCACGTTATTGACCTGATTCGGATAATCGGTGCGGCCGGTGGCGACAATCGCATCATCCCGCACCGCCTTCACATCCTCGGGAAGAATTTCAGGGTCGGGGTTGGCCAACGCGAAGATCAGCGGCTTGGCGGCCATTTTCGCCACCATCTCTTTTTTCAGCACACCGGCTGCTGAAAGGCCAAGAAATACGTCAGCGCCCTCAATCACATCGGCAAGCGTGCGGGCATTGGTCTTCTGTACAAAACGATCTTTCTCTGGATCCATCAGCTCCTTGCGGCCCTCGTAGACCACACCCGCAAGA
Organism: Betaproteobacteria bacterium; assembly: GCA_018970545.1. Lineage (GTDB taxonomy): Bacteria > Pseudomonadota > Gammaproteobacteria > Burkholderiales > Burkholderiaceae_A > Lacustribacter. The sequence goes on from JAGWWC010000031.1 coordinate 12,369, forward strand.
TCCGTGACCCAAATGTTTTCTTTGGGCAGGCCCAAATCCAGCAGTAAATCCAAGCAGGCAAGCGCGGCTGCGCCCGCGCCTGAGACGACCAGCTTGACCTTTTTAATGTCTTTGCCCACAACGGTCAGGCCATTGACCAATGCGGCACCGACTACGATCGCAGTCCCATGCTGATCATCGTGAAAAACCGGGATCTTCATCCGCTCGCGCAACTTGCGCTCGACATAAAAACAATCCGGCGCCTTGATGTCTTCAAGATTCACACCACCGAAGGTCGGCTCAAGGGCGGCAACAATATCAACGAGACGATCGAGGTTGGTCTCGCTGACCTCGAGATCAAAGACATCGATGCCAGCGAACTTCTTAAAGAGAACGCCCTTTCCTTCCATGACGGGCTTGGCCGCCAGCGGGCCAATATTGCCCAGGCCCAGCACCGCCGTGCCGTTGGTGATGACTGCCACTAAATTGCCACGCGATGTGTAGCGAAATGCATTGGCGGGATCCTTGACGATCTCCTCGCAGGCCGCTGCTACTCCAGGCGAATACGCCAATGCAAGATCGCGCTGATTCACCAGCTGCTTGGTGGGAGTGACCGATATTTTTCCTGGACTGCCGCTCTCGTGATATTCGAGCGCCTGCTGTCTGAGTTGCGGATCCATGGTCTCTCCCGTACTGATTTTTATGAAGTGAAATTATCCCATGCAGCCGCCAAAACACTACGCAATTGCATGCGCAATCACCTCTGCAATATGTTTTGCGCTGCGGCGGGCGCCATCACGAATCTGATGCCGACACGAAAAGCCGTCGGCGACAACCCAGGCATCGTCGGGCATGCTGCGGACTGCCGGCAAAAGACTGGCCTCGGCCATGGCCAGCGATAGGTGCAAATGTCGAGCCTCATAGCCAAAACTGCCTGCCATGCCACAGCAGCTGCTCTCGATCAGCTGGGGTTTGCTGCCGATGGACTCAAGGGCGGCGATCGTGGCGGACATCGCACCCATCGCCTTTTGATGGCAGTGCCCGTGGACCCAGACCGCCGGCAGCGGCCTGGCGGCCGATGCCTCCCATCGCTGCTGGCCATGCTGGATCCACCATTCCTCAAAAAGCATCGCCTGTGAGGTAAGCACATTGGCCGACTGACCCAGGCCCAAGGCCTGCCATTCATCGCGCATGCCCAAGATGCACGAAGGCTCAAGGCCTACCACGGGCACACCGCGCTTAAGTGCGGGGGCGAGTGCCGCCAGGCTCTGCTGCGCCAGTTCACGGGCCTCTTCAATCATGCCCACCGAGAGATGAGTTCGGCCACAGCACAAGGGCGTGGCAGATGCAGCCCCAGATATCGCTACGCGAAAGCCAAGCCGACGCATCACCGAGAGTGCCGCATGCAGATGCTCGGGCTCGTAGGCATTGTTAAACGTATCCGCCCAGAGCACCACATCACAATCGGTCAGGTCAGCCGTTGTTGCACGGATTATATTTTTCGCAAAAGTATCGGGCCGCCATTTCGGCAGTGTGCGCTCCGCGGCAATGCCAAACCATTTCTCAGTCAGCACACGCAACATGCCACTGTGATTGCGAAGATTCAAAAGCCCAGCGGCCAACGGCATCCTGGCCACCCACTGGGCCAGGCCTGGCAGGCCTGCGATCAACCGGTCTTTTCTCGAAAATCCCGACCGCTTGCCGTATTGATAAGCACTTTCGATTTTCATTCGGGCCATGTCGACGCCCGTGGGGCACTCGCGTTTGCAGCCCTTGCATCCGACGCAGAGCTCCAGGGCATCGCGGACCTCCGTAGACGACCAGGCATCTGCGCCAAGTTGACCGCTTAAGGCAAGCCGAAGCGTATTCGCGCGGCCGCGAACCGAGTGCTGCTCATCACGGGTGGCCCGAAAACTTGGGCACATCGTGCCGGAGTCGAACTTTCTGCAGTGGCCATTGTTGTTACACATCTCAACTGCCTTGGCAAAGCCGCGGGCGGGATCCCCGCCGCTTCCTGCCGCCGAGACCGCAATCCCGAAACTACCGGGATCACCACGGCGCACAGGATCGTTTTGCACATCCCAGGCGGTCCAATCCAGGCCGGTCGCAACCGGCTGCACCCGATATTCACTCGGGAATCGAAACAAGCGGCTGTCATCCATCCGCGTGCAATGCACGATCTTGCCGGGATTCATGCGTCGCTCAGGATCAAAGGCTTCCTTGACTTGCTCAAAGGCGTGCGTGATGCGATCGCCGAATTGCCACTGGACCCATTCACTGCGCACCAGGCCATCCCCATGCTCACCTGAAAACGCACCCTTATAACGCCGCACCAAGGCGGAGGCCTCCTCGGCAATCGCCCGCATCTTCTTTGCGCCATCGCGACGCATATCCAGAATGGGCCGCACATGCAGCGTGCCCACCGAGGCATGGGCATACCATGTGCCCTGTGTGCCATGGCGAGAAAAGACCTCTGTTAAGCCTGCGGTGTAATCGGCCAAATGCTCAAGCGGCACGGCGCAGTCTTCGATAAACGAGACAGGCTTTCCGTCACCTTTGAGCGACATCATGATGTTGAGCCCTGCCTTACGAACCTCCCAGAGTGCGGACTGCGCCCGGGAATCGGTGAGGCAGACCACAGCACCGGGCAGGCCCAAATCGGCCATCAGCGTCTGCAGATCGGCTACGCCGCGGTCGGCGCGCGCGGCATCTTCATCAGCAAATTCAACGAGCAGAAGCGCATCAGTCTCTTTTCCCTGCACGCGGGTTAACGCGGTTTCAATCACGGGCGCAAACACCGGATTGGCACGCGAGAGCTCAATCATGGTGCGGTCCACCAGCTCGACCGCCACTGGGCCCAGCTTCACGATGTGTTGGGTCAGTGCCATGGCCTGGTGAAAACTCGGAAAGTTCACCACCCCTAGGCGTTTATTTTTTGGCAGCGGCGAGAGTTTTAATTTGAGCGATTCAAAATACGCCAGCGTGCCCTCAGAGCCCACCAACAATTGCGCGAAGTTCACCAGATGTTGCTGGCCCGCTGAGAGATAAGGCCGCTCACTCTGGGGGTAAAAGACATCCAGGTTGTAGCCGCCGACGCGGCGCATGACTTTTGGCCAGACGGCGGCAATGTCTTCTTTGACCGATGCAGCGATTTCATAGAGTCTCGGAATCAAACCATTTAAGCGGGCATTGTTCAGCGTCATATCGCCGCCATCGCCAAATCGTCCGAAATAGGCCTGAGTGCCATCAGCCAGCACCGCGTGAATGCCCTCTACGTTATGGACCATGTTGCCGTAATAAAGCGAACGCGAGCCACAGGAATTATTCCCAGCCATACCACCCAGCGTGCACTGTGCAGCGGTCGAGACATCCACCGGAAACCAAACGCCATGCGGCTTTAATTGCGCATTGAGATGATCCAACACCATGCCGGGCTCAACAGTCGCAATCATCGACTCCAGATCCAGTGCCAGCAGTCGATTCAGATGTCGGCTGTTATCGATCACCAAGGCCTCACCCACGGCCTGGCCGCACTGCGAACTTCCGGCACCTCGGGCCAGCACCGGCACCTTTAGATCACGAGCGACATCCAGAGCAATGCGCGCATCCAGATCGGTCTTGGGCAGGGCCACCCCCAGCGGCATCACCTGATAAATCGATGCATCAGTGGCATAGCGGCCACGCGCGGCCCGATCAAAAAGCACCTGGCCTTGCATCTCCCGTGATAGCCGAGCGGCCAGCTGACTGCGGGCATTGGCAGCCTGCAAATTGCCGGATAAAAAGGCCCGTCGGCCTGAGCTCGGGGTGGACATCACTCGCTTTAAAGGAGGCTATTGATCTACCATCATAGATCGGCCAGCCATCCCCACCCATTCGGACTTTCAGCCATGAAGCGCGACCCATCTCACGCCACTCGCACCGCCATCAATCCTCGGGCATTGCTGAACCGCATTGGCCAGGGCCGGCACTTCCTGCAGATTCCCGGGCCCTCCAACGTTCCTGATCGGGTGCTACGGGCCATTGATTTTCCAACAATTGATCATCGCGGCCCGGAGTTCCAACAGCTTGGCCTACGCGTACTTGAGGCCATTCGGCCCATTTTCGGCACGACCAACCCCGTCATCATCTACCCTGCGTCGGGCACCGGCGCCTGGGAGGCGGCCCTCGTCAATACCCTGAGTGCAGGCGACCACGTGCTGATGGTCGAGACCGGCCATTTCGCCACATTGTGGAAAAAACTTGCTGAAAAACTTGGCCTTAAACCCGAGTTTATTGCGGGCGATTGGCGCCATGGGGTGGACTGTGGCCTGCTCGAATCACGACTGAAGGAAGACCGCAGCCGCAACATCAAAGCCGTCTGCGTGGTGCACAACGAGACCTCCACTGGCGTGCTCTCGGATATCGCTGCCGTACGCCGTGCGATTGATGCGGCAGGCCATCCCGCGCTTTTCATGGTCGACACCATCTCCTCACTCGGAAGCGCTGAATACAAACACGATGCATGGGGCGTCGATGTGACAATCAGTGGCTCTCAAAAAGGCTTGATGCTGCCGCCGGGAATCTCCTTTAACGCAGTCAGCGACAAAGCGATTGCTGCCAGCAAGGCTGCCAGCCTGCCCAGGGCCTACTGGGGCTGGGAAGAGATCATTGCGGCAAACCGAACCGGCTTTTGGCCGACCACTCCCGCCACCAATCTTTTATATGGCCTCGCAGAGGCGCTGGATATGTTGTTCGAGGAAGGCCTGGCCAATGTCTTTGCCCGGCACCAGCGCCACGCCGAGGCCACTCGACGTGCAGTGCGCGCCTGGGGCCTGGAGATTCTTTGCAAAAACCCCGCTGAATACAGCCCGATTCTCACAGCGGTTGTGATGCCGAAAAAATCAGATGGCGCGCATCACAACGCCGATGACTTTCGCCGCCTGGTGCTCGAGCGTTTCAACATGTCGCTCGGCACGGGCCTGGCCAAACTGCAAGGCTGGGTATTTCGCATTGGTCACCTCGGTGACTTCAATGACCTGAGCTTAGTCGGCACCCTCGGGGGTGTGGAGATGGGCCTTCAGGCGGCAGGCATTCCCCATCAACCCGGCGGCGTGCAGGCGGCAATGGACTACCTTGCTGGGCGATCCGACAGCTAAACCGTTGTAACGATTAATTCAACTAGGCCAGGACGCGGCCTAGGGCTGCGGCCTGAATTCGCTCGCGGGTCTGCATGACCCGACTGGGATACTCGGTCGGCTGCTCAACGGACCCAACGTAAGCCCGAAGGGCCCCGGTCTCAGAGCCAAAGCGGTCCAGGTACTCGCGCAGAATCTGAGCCCCCACCTGCATATTCACCCAGGGGTCCAGGGCCAGCTTCTCGCCGCCAAAGGCTTTCAACTTATCGGCGTGGGCCTTGGGCATGATCTGCATCAGGCCCACCGCACCCATATTGCTCTCTGCCAGCGGGTTAAATCCCGACTCAATCGAAATCACCGCCAGCAACAGGTGGGGATCAAGCCGATAGGTCGTGGCGGTCTCATAGCTGGCGGCGACGAGCTGCTCAACCGCCTTCATGGCCACCCTGTGCCGATTGGCAATCCATCGGGCGACCCGGCGCTGCTCCACGGTCAGATTGGTGGGCAGGATCGTGTAGACCGAGCTCATCTGCCGGGGCTGCAGTGCCTCTAAGGCCAGGGAACTCCAGGCCGCGAGGCGGGCGCGGCCCGCATCAGTAAGCAGAGTCGAGAGGGCCAAGAGCGCCAAAACGATGAATGTCGTGGTCCGCTGCTTAAGCGACTCCCAGCCCTGCATCAGGGTCGGGCTGGTGGTGTTGGGATCCGTCATGGACCGATTGGAACACAGCCCACCGGCCCCTGCAATCTATAAAAAAACCATTAAAATCAATAACTTATTCGATCTCAATGATAAGTGTAGGCCCACTTTACAAGGGAGTCCATGGCCGGCTTGGCCTTGGCGGCCTGGGGATCATTGACCACCGCCACAAAGACCACCCAGCGGCCTTCGGCTGACCGGATGTAGCCGGCGAGCGCCCGGACATCATCCAGCGTCCCGGTCTTCAGCCAGGCCCTTCCCTCCAGGACGCTGTTGCGCATTCGATTGCGCACGGTGCCCTCAATCCCAACCGCCGGCAGGGTCTCCACCCAGGTCTGTGCATCTGGGCCAATCAGGCCATCGGCCAATAGCCGCGCCAGGCTTTTCGCAGAGATGCGCTCCTCTCGGCTCAAGCCAGACCCGTTATCGATCACCAGCTCAGGAAAGATAAGGCCGCGCGATGCCAAGTAGGCCTTCACTGCCAAACGGGATTCCTGGCGGGTGGCAGGCCGGCCCTCGCCGGCCGACAGGGTGAGAAAGAGCTGCCGAGTCATCGGGTTGTTGCTGAGCTTGTTAATGTCAGCAACCAGTTCAATCAAGGGCCGGGGGGACTCCCACTGCACCAGAGTCCGCGCGCTGTCCGGGGTCACCCCGGTCTGTAGCTTCACCTTCATGACGCCACCAGCAGCCTCCCAGGCCGCCCGAAATGCCGTCATCGCGAACCGAGCGTGGTCCATCACGCTCACATAAAAATCAACGCCATTGCATTGTTTGCCAATCACACCGCTTACGAGAAGTTTGGGCTCTGCGCCCTTCGTGGCCTGCTCCATGCGGGCGGTGACACGGCTTTTACTACAGCCACCATCGATGAGTTGGATCTTTTGTAAAAGCTCCTGATCCCGAAACCGAGGCTCGGTCATGACACGGACCTTCCTGCCCGCCTCCGACCAGACCGAAACCTTCACGGATTTGAAATTCACCATCGCGGCGTGGGGGCCGACGTTATACGTTGAAAATGGCCGGCCATCGAACTGGCCGGGATCAATCTCTGGCTCATCAAATCGGGTGCCATCCACCACCAAATTGCCCTCGATGCGCTCGATCCCCATCGCTTTCAGCCGCCTGGCAATCTCATCCAGATCCTCCACCACTAGCTTTGGATCTCCGCCTCCTTGAAAAAAAAGATCGCCACGCAATACACCCGACTCAAGCCGTCCGGTAGTCGCGATACGTGTCTGATGCCGAAACTGCGGGCCCAGCAACCCCAGGGCTGCGCGAGTCGTGACCAGCTTCATTACCGAGGCAGGATTCACAGGCGTATCCGGGTTTAAACCGAGGCCGTTCAGTACGGGGCCCATCACCACCACCGGCGGCAGGGGAATGATCGCCACCGACCAGGCGCTCTCAGGGATACCGCTTACCGAGATCTCTTTTTTTACCTCTGCAGGCAGCGACGCAAAGCGGATGATCGGCGTAAACTGCGCGGTCGCCACGCAGGGTCCGATCATCGCGAGGAAAAAAACAATTGAGCGCGCGTTTGAGATCACTTCGTGCGATATTCTGACAAATAAACGGGGGACGACCGTTATGGGACTTGAGAAAAACGAAAATTACTTTGAACTGACCGATGACAGCGATCGCGCCTCAGCGATCGAAGCCCAGTTCAACGAAGACGCGCTCGAAGAGGCACGACGCAAGATCGTGCCCGAAACCAGCCCCGACTTCGATGGCAAACACTGTATCGAATGCGGTGAGAAGATCCCTGCAGCCCGACTCAAGCTTGGAAAAATCCGCTGCATTGACTGCCAGACTGTTCGAGAGCAGAAGACCCGGTTTTTTGGCGGCTAGGCCCAGCGGCCCTTTCAGGTCGCCCTAAGCCCCCCCACTCAGGCCACCGCCAGGTTGCTTGATTCTAGGGTAAACCCTTAAATTTCCCAGACCGTCCCTTGAAAAGGTCGGTGCACGCCCCTATTATTAGCACTCAAGAGCGGTGAGTGCTAACAGCTTCTCCCCGGCCCCTTCCGGGCCGCCTGATTCGCTAGCCCTCCTCCTGGGCTGGTCAGGCAGTGCCGCTCGAGCTTTTTGTTCAACCACTGTCTTATTTGGAATGGAGTTCGAAATATGAAATTGCGTCCCCTGCACGATCGCCTCGTGATCAAACGCCTTGATAACGAGCGTAAAACCGCCTCAGGCATCGTGATTCCTG
>JAGWWC010000032.1 GCA_018970545.1 Betaproteobacteria bacterium
GGAGTAGCTTGCAGGCATCGACCATATCCTGACCCTTGGTCCACAGCGCGGTGGCCGACCCCTGCCAGGTATCACCGCCATCTAATAAAAAAGCATTGGGCCGATCAACCCGCATCTTCTTTACGAGTGTTGCCAGGTGGGCAAACCCTCCGACCTTGCCATAGGCGCGGGCCGACTTTTCAAAATCAAGATAAGTAAAAGCATGCGAAAGGGCTGTCTTCGCAGGCACCTTGTGAAACTTTAAAAATTCCTCTCCCACAAAATGCGGAGGCCGGCCATTCATCACACCGAGACCGATATTTACACTTGGTTCACGAAAATAAATCGGCAGTAGCTGGGCATGGCAGTCGGTGAAGTGTAAAAAACTCACATTGCCCGCCTTCGGAATGTCATACAGCCGCTCGCCCTTGGCGGCTGCTTGTGCCGCGCTCGCCCAGGAGCCAAACATGCCGCAGGCCGAACCCGCCGCCATGACATTGAGAAACTCACGCCGATTCAGTTGCATGATGAACCCTTAACCCTTTGTCCAAATAAAAAAAGCCCGGCGATCCACGCCGGGCCCGTCGGTCTGCTTATTGATTAACGGGTGAATTCGGATCCAATAGCAGCGCCATCAGATCCTTCATCTGGGCCTCGGTCAGAATTCCCTGCTGGCCAAAACGTGGCATATTCGTGCAGGAATTAAAGGCCTTTGCGTTGTAGAGCTTGCCCCATGTGTATTTCACGATCGCCTCGGAGTTGCCACGAAGCTTGCCGTAGTTATAAAGACTGGGCCCAAGCGTGCCGTGGGAGATCTCTTCTTTGCTGATCTGATGGCAGTTGTAGCAGTTTCCGCCATTGGCAGATCCCGGCTGATCGCTATACGTACTGCCTGCGCCACTTTGGGCAATGCGCTCGCCGACCTTCCAGTCCCCGAAAAATTTTCCATCGGCCGGATACTTGATGGTGGCAGCTTCAGCGGCCTCGAGTTTGCGGACCATCTCGCCCGATAAGGGGGAATTCGAGTACTCAGCACGCGAACAGGCGTCGTTGATTGCGTCTTGGTTGATACGCTCCTTCTTGGCAATACCCCGCTCTACGAACGATCGGCCCACCGCATCTTTGGCCATCTTTTCAAGTTCGACACTGGAATAGGTGGTGGCGCAGCCCACCACAAACAATGCGCTTAAGCCGGCAATAACAACTGATTTTTTCATTGGATTCTCCTGGGCTTATCGCTTGATCGTGGGGGCCAGCGACTTCACGCCCTTGCCGGTGACGCCCATGTAGCTGGAGAGTGCAATCGTGACATCCGATCCAAACTCCACATAGGGGAATCGCTGCTGACGAAAGCAGTCCTCCAGCCGCTTTTGCATCGGCCAGAGCTGAGAGTTCGACACCCGATAGGCAGGCCATGACGTAAAGGCCCTGCCTGCCGGCTCGTTTTTGGTGAGATTGGGCAGCACCTGCAGCCGAATACGCTTGCCATCTTCAGCATGGCAGGTCGCACACGCAAAGTCATAAGGGCCAGCGCGGTAGAAAAAGATTTGCTTGCCCATTTCGTACATCCGACGCTCTTCGGGATGGCCCTGCGGCACATTGACGGGCATGCCGCGCGACTCAGACGCAATCCAAGTAACGAGCGAGATGACATCTTTGTGGTCATCGCGGTCATAGACAGCGGCCTTGGGCTTAATGCCTTGATGCTGCTCGATGCAGGTCACAAGCCGTGTCTCTAAGTCCTGGACTTTTTTGACATCGTCAAAATAACGCGGCAGCGCGACATAGGCGCCCTTAACGACTCCGGGGCCAAGACCCAGATCACATTTTTCCAGCGAGGCATTCTTTGGGCCCCGCTTTCGTTTCCAAAGCTCTTCTCCGCGGGCCTCCCAGAGTTCCGCTGGATTGCCATCGGCCACCATTTCGCGATAACGATCAATCGCCTTTTCAGCGTCGGTCTGAGCGACTGCGGGCATGGAACCCGCTGCGCCAAGCGCCATCGCCAAAATTGTCCCCTTTAGCGTCTTGCTAAGCATTGCTGCCTCCCTGTTTTTTAACAACTTATCACCACCGCCATGCTCACCATGGCGGTGAGTTCTACGCCAGTTGCCCTAGCCGACGCTGGCTTCGTCGGTTCGCTTTTCTCCGCGGTTATCCACCCAGGTCACGGTGACCTTGTCTCCCGCTTTTCCGCGGGCCTTGAACTGCAGAAATGGGTTCTTAGAAACCGCGGGGCCCCACTGGGCGGACATCACTGTTTTTCCATTGACCTGGCAAGTGACTTCCTGGATGAACCAGGCGGGCACAATTTTTCCCGACGCATCTTTACGGGTTCCAGTCTCCATTTCATGGGCCATCAGCACGCGGGCATCAATCACACCATCTGCGGCCCTCGCACGAATACGCATTGGATCAGCCATAACAATCTCTCCTTAATTCGACAATGTTCGTTTCAATCAAACCGCCTTTAGCCGCCGCAGCCGCCCAAGGTGACCTTAATTTCTTTTTTGGCCATGAAGAATTTTCCATCCGCTTTAACAATCGCGATGACATCTGAGCTCTGGCCCATCTTCACCCGCATGGAGACATCGGGCAGCGAATCGCTTGCAAACTCATAAAAGCCCGCCATCATGGCTGGATTCTTCTCGACGAGCAGCGCAATCATTTCGGTCTTCTGCAGCTTGGAGGCGATGCCCACCGGCACCACTGCGCCGTTTTCGGCAATATCCGGCGATGTGATCGTGATATCACCGACAGCTGGCGTGCCAGCAATGCCCATCGCCTTTAAGGTATCGGGCACATTCTTGGCATCAAACCAATCTTTTTTCCATGCAGCCATCGCCGGGTTGGCGGCAAAAAAGCCGATCGATGCAAGGGCCGAATACAACGCGGCACCGCCACCGGCCTTCACAACTGTACGACGTGAAACGTTCATAGTGACTTCTCCTCTTTGTTCACAAACCAATGCCGAGCGGTTACTTGGCACCCTCAAGAATCCACTGCGACAGGGCAGTGAGCTCATTGTCTTTCAAATTCGGATGGGGTGGCATTGGTACTGCCCCCCAATTCCCTGCCCCGCCGGACTTGATCTTCTTGGCCAGCATGGCGGGGGCCTTCGCATCGCCTTTGTATTTTTTGGCGATCTCTGTCCAGGACGGTCCCACCATCTTGGCGGCCTGGGCATGGCAGGCCGTGCAATTGGCCTTCTTGGAAATCTCCGCAGCATTGACGCCACCAACCGCAGCGGCTGGGGTTGCCGGTGCCGCCGCAACCACCAACGGCCGATCAGCTGGCGGAGCGGCAGCCGCCGGCGCAGCAGCTGCGGGCCGAGATGTATCAATCGCGCGGGCCGGGCCTATCGGCCGATGCTGTTCTTTTAAATTGCCATGTGCATCACGGGCGGACTCTGGCAAGAAGGAGGTAATTTTTAACTCGGTCGCACAATTACTCATGCATAGGGTTCCGACCACATCCGGCTTGCCCTTCAGATCCCAGAGGCCATGCTTTTCGGTCATGCCATTACGATTGGGCATGCGTTTCTGAACCTCGGCAATGTTTTTGTCAGAAAGCACAAAGTTCTCGGGCACGATTTCTGCCAAATTCAGAATATAGGCCGTGACGGCATAGACCTCTTCGACCGTGAGGGTCTTCGGGTTGTTCCACGGCATGGCCCGGTTGATGTAGTCCCAAAGCGTGGAGACCGTTGCCACCTTCATCATGGTCGTGCGCTGGGGAAAATCCTCGCGGGCCAGATTGGCCACCCGTCCTGTTTCAATATCTTTCTTGGTGGTGCCGCCAATGATGGGCGTGAAAACCTCAGTGCTCTCACCGAAAACGCCATGACAAGAGGCGCACTTCGCCTCCCAGACATCCTGGCCCTTCGCGACTGAGCCTGCGCCCGCAGGCAATCCTTTGAAATCTGGCCGGACATCAATATCCCAGGCCTTAATTTCTGCCGGTGTCGCAGTGCGGCCGATGCCGGTAAATTTCGGATTCGCGCCCTGGGCCAATGCCGAAACACAGGCAGCGAACATCCCCGCCGAGGCCACAAGGCGCAATGATTTAGTAAATCTGGACATTGCTGACCTCCCCGTTATCGGCAATACGCCATGACTGAATCGCATTCTGATGGTAGATCGATCGTGTGCCACGAACCGCACGCAGCTGATTGATCTTGGGCTGCACATAGCCAGTATCATCCTGCGCACGCGACTGAAGAATGGCGGGCCCGCCATTCCAGACCCAGTCGATGTTAAAACGCGTAAACGCCTTTGAAAGGATCGGCGTCTCCAGCCGGGCGGTCCGCCAATTTCGGCCGCCATCCACCGAGACATCCACACGCTTGATCTTTCCGCGGCCCGACCAAGCCAGCCCGCTGATGTTGTAGAAGCCCTTATCCAGCAGGGTCTGGCCGCCCGAGGGCGTGGTGATGACCGACTTGGCCTCTTGAACGCCGGTGTACTGCCGATGCAAGCCACCTGGCATCAAATCGACATAGTGAATCGACTCATCTTTGGCCGCCCACTTCATATCGCCAACTTCAATGCGGCGCAACCACTTCACCCACGAGACGCCTTGAATGCCAGGCACAACCAGCCGCAGGGGATAGCCGTTTTCAGGTCTGAGCATCTCGCCATTCATACCGTAGGCGACGATGACATCATCAAGGGCGCGATCCAACGCAATGGTCCGAGTCATCGACGATCCGTCCGCACCTTCGGCAAGGATATACCGGGCCGCTTTTTTATCAATGCCGCAGTCTTCGAGCAAGGCCGACAGTGGCACGCCAGTAAATTCACTACACGAGACCATGCCGTGGGAATACTGCACGGTTGGCACTGCCACATTGCCCCACTCCATCGCGGTATTCGCACCACACTCGATGAAATGGATGCGTGAGACTGACGCCAGCCGCATGATGTCATCCATGGTGTAGACCTTGGGGTTTTTCACCAGGCCCATGACCATCAGGCGATGCTTACTCGGATCAATATCCCACCAGCCCTGATGGTGCCGCTCAAAATGCAAGCCGCTCGGCGTAATGATGCCGAACGTTCCCTGTAACGGAGTAAAGGCCACCGATGCGGCGGAGACGCGCGTTAAGCCCGGGCTTTCACGGCGCTGCAGGCCTTTCTCATACTGCGAGGGCATGCCATAAGGGTTTGCCGCCACCGGCATTCCAAGGCCAGTCGTATGGGCCGGCAGATTCAGAATATTGGGGTCGCCTTCGCCAACACTGGCCAGTGCATTTCGTGGCGCCGATAAGCCGAGTGCCGCAAGCGAGGCTGCTGCCGTGGAGGCCGAAGCGGCAAGAAACTTTCGCCGCATTAACGCCGGAGCTTTTACATCCTCTGCCGTTAGAAAATTCTCTGGCGCCTTGATCAGGCGGCCCGACTTCTTTACCCCAGATGACATTCAACCCTCCCCCGTGTTGAATTCAAAACCTACAAACAAAAGTTCTAAGCGCCCGACTCCTGCAGGCCGCCCGCCATACGCAGGCAGACCAGACGGCAGAGCTCTGAAATCGTGGTGTCCGAGACCTGATAAAACACCGATGTGCCGACGCGCCGACGCGACAGCACTCCCGACCGATGCAGCAACGCCAGATGGCGCGACACATTAGGCTGCGGCAGGCCCGTATGCTCGACAATCTCTTGGACCGAGCGCTCGGCATAGCAAATCGCTTGAATAATGCGCAGCCTTGAGGGCTCAGAGAGTAAGGAAAAGTATCCGGCAGCCCGCTCCAGAAGCGTTAACAATTCGGGGGCGCTCGCCTCTTGCGGGGTTGCGGGCTTGGCCCGCGGATCGAATGGGATTGTTTTCATCGCCCGAGTCTTGCTTTACCTTGCGGCAGTTGGTTTGAATGAAACCCTTGATGTCAGAATATACGGATAAAAGCATATTAGTCAACAGCCCATGTCTGCCGCCCTGACCCCCGCCCGTGAATTGACGGCCATGCTGAAGCGGGCCGCCGCCCGCGAAGTCGTTGTGCTTGGTTTTTACACCTCGCATAGCTGCCCCTGGTGTGTGGCCGTTCGCCGAGAGCAACTCGAGCCCCGGCTGCGCTCCAACGACCCACCAGCAGTTGCAATCATTGAGTTCGACGCCGATAGCGATGCGGCCTTTACGCTGCCCGATGGCCGGCGCCAGACTGCCCGCCAGTGGGCCCATACGCTCGGTTTTCGGCTCACACCGACCCTGGCCGCACTCGATCGCACCGCCAAGCCGATCGTCTCGCCGCTGGTCGGCTATAGCTCAAGGGATTTTTATGGCGCCTATCTTGAGGAGCAGATCCGTCAGGCACAGCTTTACTGGCAGAATCTTCGCTAGTTATGCCATCTGCTGACGCGCCCTCGGTTTCAGCCAGCCGGGATCACCCTCAACGACTTGCCCTTCACAACGAAGTCCACGCAAGGCCGCCGGTCCCCCTATGGTCCAACGAGCGCATCCTCAGCCAGGCCTTCACGCTCGATGCCTTTAGCCGGCGTGAGCACATCGCCTGGATTGACCGCGCCTCGAGCGCCTTTCCCCCGCTTCAAAAAAACATCCCCCAGCAATCGATTCGAGTTTTAAAACTTGCCGACGAATCAAGCCGCATTCTGCTGAAGTGGGAAATGCATGGGGAGTTTCTCGCGCTCACCCTTTTTGCCCAGCAGCAAGATGCCGCCCATATCGAGGGCCGGGCCGAGTTGATCGGCCGAATCGAGGCCTTGCTTGCAAGAAACGGGGTCGCACCGCTGCATGAGCTTCCTGGCCAGCGGCTTGTCGCCATTGATATCGTGCTTGAAGAGGGCGCCCCCTACGCCGATGCATTTGCAATTGCCAAACGTTTTAATGACAACACCGTCCTGGGCAGTCTGATTACCTCAAATCAAAATGCCCAGCTCTGGACAGACCTGCAGCTCGATCAAGAAGGCTATGTTCGGGTTGTGGTGCGGGGGAGCGGCATGGGCAGCCGGCAGGCAGGCCGTGCGATTCAGCGCCTAATTGATATTGAAACCTATCGCATGATGGCCTTGTTGGCCTTTCCCAACGCCAAATCACTGGCAGAGCCACTACGCAATGCAGAGCTTGAGTTGGCAAAGGTCTCTGAAAAAATCGCTACTGCGCAAAAACAAGAAACCATCGATATCACGGTCGATGCGCAGCTTTTAGGCGATGTCTCGGCGCTGGCGGCCCGGGTGGAAGGCTGGATTTCCGCAAATGGACTGCGGTTTACCGCAGCCGAAGCCTACCATGAGCTGGTCAAAGGCGCCTTACAGGAATTACATGAATCGGTGATCCCTGGCGTGCAGACCCTTGGCACATTTATGGACCGACGATTTGAGCCGGCCATGCGGACCTGCCGCTGGACTGTTCGGCGCCTGCATGACCTCTCCGATCGAATCTCGCGAACCAGCCACATTCTTAAAACACGCATTGAATTCGTCAATGAAAGCCAGCAGCAGTCTTTACTGGAGAGCATGGATCGCCGAGCCAAGCTGCAGCTGCGGCTTCAACAGACGGTTGAGGGCCTCTCGGTGATCGTGATGACCTACTACGCAACGGGCCTGCTGCAATACATTGCCAAGGGCCTGCGTACCACCGGAATTGAGATTAATCCCGACGTGGTGGGTCTGGTCTCAGTGCCGGTGATCGCGGTCAGTTTGTTGTGGTTCTTAAGCCAGCGCCGCAAAAAACAGCCCATCGTTTAGCAGGCCCAGCCGGCCAGTAAGCTAAGTGGCGCGGGACTCAAGGGCCTCAATGGCGGGAAGCCGCTTGCCTTCCAAAAACTCTAGAAAAGCGCCGCCGCCTGTTGAGATGTAGCCAATCTGTGCAGCGATATCAAATTTTGCGATTGCAGCCAATGTATCGCCGCCGCCAGCAATCGAAAATGCCGGAGAATGCGCAATTGCAGCGGCAAGCATTTTGGTGCCCCCTGCAAACTGCGGAAACTCAAATACGCCCACGGGCCCATTCCAGACAATCGTGCCGGCATTGGAAATCATCGCCGACAGCCGCGAAGCAGTCTTGGGGCCAATATCAAGAATCATGTCGTCGTCTGCGACATCGGTAGCGGCGACTTTGTTGGCCCGTGCCTGGGCGGAGAACTCATTGGCCACCACCACATCTTCCGGAATCGGAACCTCTGCCCCGCGTTTTTCCATCATGTCCATGATGTGACGGGACTCATCAATCAGATCAAGCTCGGCCAACGACTGGCCGATGGGCAGGCCTTTGGCGGCCATAAACGTATTGGCAATTCCGCCGCCGACAATTAACTGATCCACTTTCTCGGCGAGCGACCGCAGGATGGTGAGCTTTGTCGAGACTTTGGAGCCGGCAACGATGGCCAACAATGGCCGGCGTGGATGCTCCAGCGCGGATGCAAGCGCATCCAACTCGGCGGCCATCAACGGACCAGCGCAGGCAACCGGCGCAAAGCGTGCGACACCATGGGTGGTGGCCTCTGCCCGGTGTGCAGTACCGAATGCGTCATTGACATAGATATCGCATAAGGCCGCAATCTTTTTTGCCAGGGTCTCATCGTTTTTTTTCTCGCCGGGGTTGACCCGGCAGTTCTCCAGCAACACCACCTGGCCTGCGCCGACTTTGAATCCGCCGTCGATCCACTTCGAAATCAATGGCACCTTTCGATTCAGCAGCTGGGCAAGCCGCATCGCAACGGGTGCAAGCGAATCCTCTGGCTTGAACTCCCCTTCCGTTGGCCGGCCCAGGTGCGAGGTGACCATGACAGCAGCGCCGCGGTTTAGTGCAAACTCGATCGCAGGGACTGAGGCACGAATACGGGTGTCGTCGGTGATCGCGCCAGCATCATCTTGCGGAACATTTAAATCAGCACGAATCAATACCCGCTTACCTGCAAGCGGCAGATCGGTCATACGCAAAAACTTCATCTTCTTCCCTTTGGCCGACAGTGAGGGGGCGCAGAGGCGCCGTCCCCAACATTGTAATGAACCCTAGGCCCGGCGCTTTAGGTCCATCAGACGAAGAATCATCGGCGTGAAGATGAGCTGCATGGCCAGGCCCATTTTTCCCCCGGGAATGAGCAGCGTGTTCGGCCGCGTCATCATGGAATCATGAAGCATGGACAACAGATACGGAAAGTCGATTCCCTTCGGGTTGGCAAATCGAATGACGACCATGCTCTCATCGGCCGTCGGAATATCCCGGGCGATGAAGGGATTGGATGTATCCACAGTAGGAACCCGCTGAAAATTGACATGGGTTCTTGAAAACTGCGGAACAATATGATTAATGTAATCCGGCATGCGGCGCAAAATCGTATCAACGACTGCCTCCTGCGAGTATCCGCGCGTGGTCTTATCTCGCAATAATTTCTGAATCCACTCTAAATTAATAGTGGGCACGACTCCGACCAATAAATCTACATGCTTTGCCACATTGACCTGCGGCCCGACATAGCCGCCGTGAAGCCCCTCATAGAACAATAAATCCGCCGGCGAAATCATGTCCTGCCAGTCGGTAAAGGTGCCAGACTCGCATCCAGACTCGGCTGCGCCAACAGCGTCGTGAATATACCGACGCACGCGACCGCGTCCAGTCTGCGCAAATGTCGCGAATGTCTCTTCGAGCTCTTTTAAGAGGTTGGCCTCGGGGCCAAAATCGCTAAAGCTGGGATTACCAAGCTGGGCCTGGCGCTCAATCTCGGCACGCATGGCCTGACGATCAAAGCGATGCATGGAATCGCCTTCAAAGATCTGCGCCCGAATGCCCTCACGGCGAAAGATATGCTGAAAGCTGCTCATCACCGAGGTGGTTCCCGCCCCCGATGAGCCTGTGATTGCAACGATGGGATAACGCACCGACATGAAAGGCCTTCCTCAGGGATACCGCTGCGTTGAGGTTCCCCTGATCATTGAAATAAAGAACGTTCCTTAAATAACGGCGACGAATAGCGCTCTTCGATGCCATTGTCGTAATCGTGATGGTAACGCTCTAGCCGCTCGCACTCTGAGCGCGCCCCAAAAATCAACGGCACGAGCTCCTGGGTCTGGCGGACTGGCAACTGCGCAATCCGCTGCCGGCCTGTGGTGGCCAGCCCCCCGGCCTGCTCGACCAGCATGGCGATCGGCGCAGCCTCAGTGAGTAAAAATCGGTGGCCGGAATCTGCCTGCCCGCGGGGGTAAAGAGCAACTCCGCCTTGCATCAGTATGCGATGCATATCCGCAACGATGCTGGCGCTCCAGCGGAGTTGAAAATTCCGGCCGCGGATATCCGCCTCTCCCAACTTGCATTCGGTGATGTAGCGGCGCACTGGTGACTCCCAGAAGCGCTCGCGGCCCACATCGATTGCGAACTCATCGGCCGCATCCGGGATCTGCAGCCCAGGGTGGGTCAGAAGAAACCTGTCAGATTCGCAGTCCAGAGTAAAGCCGTGCGTGCCATCGCCAATGGTCAGCACCAGTAACGTCGCCGGGCCATAGACGGCGTAGCCCGCCGCAATCGGACTGTGGTCTGATGGCAATGCATCGGCTGCCGCGCCAGGCGGCCAAGCGCTCGACGGCCAGACGCCAAAGATCGAACCCGCAGTGGCATTGAACGCAAAATTCGCTGATCCCTCTAAGGCGGTGATTGCGATCCCCAGTGGCGGCGTCGTCGGCTCAGGCCCCGGGGCCAAATCCGGCCTGCCTTGAAAAATTACTTCGGCTAGGCCCGGGCCCGACACCGCATCAAAAAAGGTGGTGGTGGCGTGCTCGAGGGCTGCAGACGTTAAAGCTTCTGGCCCGATGTTGGGGCCGCCCGCCTGCCCGACCAGCCGGCCCTTTGCGGAATTCGCAGAAACGGCCCGCACCGCATTGGCAATCGCCGTGACCAGGGCCAAGAGCTCCTGGCCATGCGTTCGGCCCGCAAGGCCTTGGGCCAAAAAATCATCGAGTCTGCGATGCATTGCCTGTCACATGGGATGTTCGATAAGTTAAGGTAACAGCTTTTCAAGCAGATCATTGGTTTTGCTGATGAAAAACCTGAGTCTCCGGCAAATTCGAATCTTTTCGGCTGCAGCGCGGCACCTCAGCTTTTGCCGTGCGGCCGAGGAGATGCATCTTTCAGCGCCGGCGGTGTCAATGCAGATTAAAGAGCTCGAGGAGGAGCTGGGCTCGACACTGTTTCTAAGATCTGGCCGAAAGGTGGCGCTAACCTCAGCGGGCGACACCTTCCGCGTGCACGCTGATAAAGTCTTAAGCGCCCTGCTCGAGGCCGAAGCAGCAATGAAAACGATCAAAGATGCGAAGTGATAGAGTTGGGTCACCCATGACACATCCCGTCCGCTGGCTCACCGAGAAGATCGCAATTACCGGCCAAATCGGCCCCGAGCATGTGCAAGGCTTAGCCGATATGGGCTTTAAAAGCATTATTTGCAATCGGCCGGATAACGAATATGGCCCCGGACAGCCCACTGCTGAGTCAATTCGTCAGCAGGCCGAAGCCATCGGACTTCAGTTTGCGTTTCTTCCCGTCAGCGGAGATGGCGGATCAGCCCGCGATGCGCAGGAGATGGGCAAGCTGCTCGCAAGCCACCCCGCACCGATTCTGTCTTACTGTTATTCGGGCGGCCGCTGCATGGCGCTGATTGGCAACGCCGCCCGAATGGGCCTGCCCATTCCCGCCTAAAGGACTCCCACCAAAGGCCGGCCCTCGCGCGACCAGAGGTAAAGCGAGCCGTCGTACAGCTTCACATTGCTGTTGCCCAGCAGCTCCGAAAATACAAACCAGGCTCCAGAGGCGAGATTACCGCTGTTGCAGTAGCTGATTGCCGGCGCTGCAGCATCAATACCGGATAGCTTTGCCAGCGTCTGATATTGGGCACGGGTTAGAAAGTATTGTGCGCCCTGCGCGCTGCGAAACATAAGCTCGGGCGGCAGTGATTTTGCGTTAGCGATATGGCCATACTGATTCACATAAGACCGCTTGGTCAGCCCATAAAACGAGGCAGACTCGCGGCCATCAATTAAAACCGGCCGTGCTGAGTTTGAGGCCTGCTCGACATCCGCGGAGCTTGCAATCCAGGCAGCGCGATAGCCTTTCGCAGTCCAGTTCCCCGGCGCAGGTTTGGCGGAAGCGGCGGGTGAAAGAGTTCGGCCCGAAGCCAGCCAGCCGGCGCTGCCGCCATCGAGGACAGCCACACGGTCCTCGCCGAACACCTTCAGAGTCCAGTAAAGCCGCAAGGCCTCGACCACATCCGAGGGGTCCAGCCCAAGCGCCGCAATCACAATCGGCTTATCGCTGCGCAATCCTGCAGCGCGCAGCCGTGACTCAAGCTCCTCGCGATCGGGGATCAGATATTTGGTCTTCTGGCCATCAAAGAGTTTTTCACTGCGCACTAAGGCGTAATCCACCAGCAGCGCACCCGAAATCACGCCGCCCACCTCCTCCACCTGGACCTTTCCGGTTTTCTTATCCACCGAGGTCACCGATTGGCGGCTATAACTTTTGGTGTCAGAGCGTACATCCACCAGCTGAACTTGGGCCTGATTGGCGGCAAGCCAGTCCGCAGTGACGATCGGGCCGGGCAATTGCTGCGCAAACGCCAGCGAGACCCCCAGCGCAGCAAAGG
Source organism: Betaproteobacteria bacterium (assembly GCA_018970545.1). GTDB lineage: Bacteria > Pseudomonadota > Gammaproteobacteria > Burkholderiales > Burkholderiaceae_A > Lacustribacter. The sequence continues at coordinate 12,557 of JAGWWC010000032.1, forward strand.
CTGCAATTAGAATTTTTGATAGTTCTTTCCTCATCATCTTTATCTCTTTGGGTTTACAGATTTCAAAACTTGGCCATTGTTTTCACCAAATCAACGGGCTTCTCACAGATCACATGCCAGCGCCGATCGGTAAGGTGCGATCGTGAGCCCGTGATCTGCTGCCGCTGCTGATGCCAGCGATATCGCCGCTGATGCAAGGCCAGAATCTCTGGGCGATACAAATGCACCATCGCGGAAATCCACCGGCTTACCGGCGACAAACGGCCCCGCAGCTCACAGTCAAACCGTTGGAGCGCCAGCTCCAGATGCTGCGGCGCTGCCCAGTGCTCTCCCGTCACCCACTGATTGGTGAGGAACAATCGCGTCGGCAAGCCCTTTTGGTTCATCGAAACACCAATCAAATGATGAAAGCGGTGCCGACCGCCGGGTCGGGTAAACACATGGAAATGGCCATGCTCATCATCGGAATGCTGAGCGTTGCTGTGGGCGTGATAGTAAAACTCGCTGTTGTGTATCGCATCGACCGCATCATGGGCTGGGTAATGCTGCCACTGGATAAATTGCTGGGCGCCACACAAGGCCGCGATGCTGAGATTTGACCGCTGGTGTGCCAGGCGTTGCATGACACCCATGATCGACTCCACACACTGCCTTGGCTGCATTACTCAGACTTTTTGCGTTTTGGGCCACACGGATTACTCGGTCCGCAGGGATTCGCGGTGCGCTTTTTCGGGCCGCACGGGTTACTCGGTCCGCAAGGGCTGCTTTTTCGGCTTTTCGGAGCGCAGGGCGATCCGGCTTTCGCATCCTGCGCAGAGACTGCCGTCGGGGCAATAACGCCGGTCGAGAGCGCAAGTGCCAAGGCCACGAGTTTTTGAGATGGTTTTTTCATGATGCTTTTTTCCTTATCGAGATTTAAATCATGGTGAAGACTTTACGGGCCGAGAATCACCAGCGACTGCCTCAACCGCAGTGACGGGCCCACCGAAGCGGCGCTCCAAGGCGCTGCCGCCGATGAAGACAGCGAATGCGGCAAGGACCATCACCACATTGACCCAAAGGCTGGACACACCCAGCGCGGCAGGCAAGGTATCGCCGACGGCCACTTCACCCAGTGAGGTCAGGGCTTCAAGCTGCTCATAGGCGCCAGCAAAAATCAAGGTGCCTACGATCAATCCAAACAAAAATACGCTTGCATCAAGCCGGCCCGACATCAGACCCACCACCGAAGTGCCTGGGCAATAACCGCCCACAGCGAAGCCAGAGCCGATGAGGATTCCACCAATTGCCGCTGCTCCAAGCAAGGCCGGGGGAACAAACAGGCCCTCCAGGCTGACCAGGCCAAACCATTCCGAGAGCATCAGGCCGACCGAAGTCAAAACAATGGCAGTGAACATCACCTTAAAGACCGACCAGTCCGCGAGACGAAACTGAGACGTCAGCTTGTAGGGGCTGCCAAAGCCCGCATTTTCAAGCACAAAACCAAATGCAAATCCGAGCGCAAGCCCTGAGAGAATTTCAATCGGCGACATTATCGAACTCCTCGCACCAGCCGGCTCACCAGCAGGCCTGCTGCAAAAAATGTAATTAAAAAAGTAAATCCAGCCAGGCTAAGGGTGGCCGCACCCGAGAGCCCCATACCGCTTGTACATCCTGCGGCGATGCGCGCGCCGAGGCCTGCGAGCAGTCCGCCCGCGAAAGCGGTGATCAAGCGACGCGGTGTGCCCAATGTTTTCTGGCCATCAATCTGAAATCGAATCCTGTGCGCAAGCCAGGCAGAAAAAACTGCGCCCAAGGCAACCCCGATGACTTGCCATGTGATCCAGGCGGAGAAAATCCCTTCCTCTGCGATCGGGCCGAGATAGCTCTGCTCGCCCATGAAAGCAGGCATTCCCGATGCCAACCAGGCCGTGACGCGGGTCGTAAATCCTGTCGCACCGAGGCCGTGGCCGGTGATAAGAAAGGTAAGGAGAAGGACAAACCCAAGGGCAATACCCGCCCACAGAGGATGCCAAAACGGTTTTGGTTGCGTCTCAAACTGCATGCGTTGCCCCTTTGCGAGATTTTTTCTGCGAACAAAATAATCCGTGCAGCGCCAAGAGCATGCTGCCCACTCGCGGATCTCCGATGCAGTAATAGACATACTTGCCATCTCTACGGGTCTTGACCAGACCCTCCTCGCGCAGCACACCCAACTGTTGCGACAGCGTTGGCTGCTCAATGCCGGTGCAGGACTCCAGGTCACTGACGCAGCACTCGCCTTCCGTGAGTTGGCAGAGCAACAGCAGCCGATCTTCATTGGCCATCAATCGCAAAAAGCCTGCTGCCCGGCCTGCGGCCTCACGCAGGGCGCTGACCTCCATACTCATTTTTGACATTCGCACGGCTTTCTCGAAAAAATTAATTAAAAAACATTATATTTTTAAATATAATGTAAGTCAAGTGCATACCTGCACTGATCTCCCCGTCCCGCATGACCCTCGCTCGCTCGGCCTCAGCGCTGGTCCGCTCTCGTGTAGTCCACTTGGCGCTGGGAATGCGACTGTGAATAGGGCGATTGCGACTGTTGCAACTGCGCACAGCCGATCCCCGGGCTCATTACCGAAAAGGGCGCGGTGCAGCGTGAGCTCCCCCTTCCGAGGGTCAACACTTCGATTTAGTGAATAGAGGTAGAGAAAGATGGGTTGCCAAAGCCGGGGCTGGAGCATCTCCACCTGGCCTCGCGGGTAGCGATCGCTGAAATTAAAGAATTCTCTAGCGACACTCGTCGCACGACCACCGTCAGTTTATTGCGCTGCAGATGGTAGGTGCCGATCACTGCGGTTTCTGCCGGAAAAGCGCGCTGTCGCAACTGGTTCAGGTCGCGCGACAAAATCACCATTCCGTTGGCATCAAACTTGATGGCGCTGGAAACCTCCACCTGCCGTACCGGAACATTGCAGACGTTGAACACTGAGGCCCGCAGCAGCTCCCCCATTGATATGCCCAATGCTCCAGGCACATAACTCTGGACATCCACCATATCCGGAATGATGTACGCGCTCGGCGTGCCCGCCGTATCAGCGGGCTCCGTGGCCGAGGCGCAAATGTCTTTTGAGACGTCTGCAAGCAACTGGCGCATATTGACGCGACCAACCGCATCCTCGCGAGACAGCCCGCACTCTTGCAACGCATGCTCTTTCAGGAGTGCCTGATCGATCCGCTCGACTCCGGTTGCACAACCGGTCAGCAGTATCGCCCCCGCAACCGACATCAGCGCGAGGCGCGATAAGACACCATTCATGAAGTCTGCCGAGTTACCGTGTCAGCTGAACGACTGGCGCAGCCCGTGGCTTTTCCACCAGCGAGCTCACAAATTTATCTCGCATGAAGCGGGTCTGGGCGGTAGAGACAACTTGACCAGAAGCCAAATCGAGCACACGCACACTCACCAAAACGCCATCGACGGTCACCGTGTAGGTGCCTGTCACGACATTGGCAGCCGCCATGGAGCCCCGGAGCCGTTTCAGCTCGCGACTCAGCGTGAACTCGCCCTCTTCATTGATGATGAGATCTCGAGTCATTCGCATATCGGTGACATTCCAGCCGCGAATCTGAAGCTGATGCATGAAATGCTCCCCCATGAGCCGGCCCAAGGCCGATGTTTCGCTCAGGTTGTTGAGCTCGACAAAACTCGTGATGACGGTGGGCCGAACACGAACCTCGGCATGCGCATTTCGCTCGATTTGCTCGGTGAGGAACATCATGCCGGTGTTGAAAAGCCCGGATTGACTCATGCTGTGCTGGATCACGATCGGCTCATAAGCGGTCGTGAAGCGGGAGATGGACCCATCACGGGCCGAGATAATCGCGGACTCATCCCGGACGACGGGCGCGGCGGCCAGGCTTCCCGCCAAAAAGCTCGCCCCGAGGACCACGGAGGGCAGACGGTGCATAAAGTTTTTCATATGTGCTCCTATTTCCCGCATGAACGATTGCTCACCGACGCCATGCCGTCGCCCAAGACGACCCGTTCAATCGGACGAATTCTGGAGTCTGTCTCTGGCACCTGCACTCGGTACTCGACTGGATAGTCGTTGCAAAGGGCGGGGCGAGTCACGGCAACCGCATAGTAAGGGGCCTTTGGTCCGCAATCAGCGCATGGCTGGGCGGGGGGTTTTTCAGCGCTCTTCAGTTCGGGTAGCTGTGCACAGCCCGAAGTAACACCCACTAAACCCATTAAAATCAATAGCTTATATCTCACTTGTAACTCCTTTTCTGCAATCTGAAAGCCCTCTTTCTATGGGTAAAAAAGTCTACCCAGGCTGAAAACGACTCCTCAGATCAGTTTACGGCTTTCCCCCTGATTCGGTTTAAGCGCCGGGATGTGGGGCCTCTCCTTGGCGCTATCGCACCCTGCCCCGAGATTCCTTGATCAGCCGATCATGGGTTGGCTGAATTGGGCGGGCATTATTCGGAAAGAGCCGAGCAAACGTTCGCAACTGCTCGGGCGAGACTTCAACCGGCTCCTTAAAAACAAACCACTGAACCCCCTCTGAACAGGGGGGCGTAGTCAGCGATCCCATGTAGTTGTAGAGCTGGCGCTCTTTGGGCATAAAACGATTCAAATCAATGCTGACATCGGCAGCCGATGCCATCGCCTGGCCTGCCGCCAGAGGGATGTGGTTCCAGAGGGCCTGAATAAATGGATTCTCTGCGCCCACGGTCATCAGCACCGCCACGACGGCCAGCGCCCCCTGGGCGTCGCGGTGGACCAGATGGGCCACCATCTCAAAGGACTTGCCTTCAATCTTTTCCTCCGCTGGCCGATGAAAATGGAATTGCACCAGCTGGTAGGTTTTTGTTGCAAACGTCAGGCTGCCGCCCGCCGGGTAGGTCACCTCCAGGGTATGGCCATTATTGGCGACAGAGAATCGTGAGGGCGCATAGTTAAATCGCAACTCGGGCAGATCAACGCCGATGCTGCCGCGGATATCAATCGGCGACTGCTGCTTGCCGGAATCGCACAGTCCATAGCTTGCATGCAATTTGCCCCAGTTATCGGGCCCGTCTGAGCCGTGATAGCTCCAGTGCGGCATGGGCACGGCTTTCGGCTTGGCTGCCCGCTTTGCTGGCGCCGCCTTCTTCGGGGCTGGCTCAGCCGCAGGGGCTGCCGCGGCCGGTGGCGGTGGGGGTGGGGCCGGAGGCATTGCAGCCTGCGCAGGAGCGGCCGCAGGCTTAACATCTGCCGCGCTGGCCATTCCGGCACTAAGTGCAAGGCAAGCCAGAGTTGGGAAAAGCAGAGTGAATAGATGGTTTGCGCGCGACATCATAGAGAGTCCTCCATTGCAACGCTTACGGACAGGCCTAGGCGCAAGTTAAGGTCTGCGCAGCGCCGACGGCGCCATTTTGAAGACTTTTTGAAGTGGTGCCCGGAGCCGGAATCGAACCGGCACGGCTTGCGCCCCAGGATTTTAAGTCCTGTATGTCTACCTATTTCATCATCCGGGCTCTGACAGAGGATCCGATTCTACCGAGACTTCCTCGCAGCAAGAACCAAGATCAGGGATCCGACGAGAGTTGCAGTTATCGAGCCTAGTAACACCCCAAGCTTGGTCGCCCGCTCGAGCACCGCCGACTGACCCTCGAACGCAAGCGCCCCAATAAACAAACTCATTGTAAATCCAATTCCACACAGCACAGACAGTCCAAAAAACTGAAGCCAAGTTGCCCCATCCGGCAATCGGGCTAGCCCAAGTCGAATCAGCACCATTGGCCCGATGAAAATACCAAGGGCCTTACCCAGAAAAAGCCCGAGTGCGATGCCGAGAGAGACTGGATCTAGAAGAGTACTCATCGTAATGCCCTCAAGCGATACACCGGCATTTACAAAAGCGAACGCCGGAAGGATTCCAAATGCAACCCAAGGGTGGAGCGCATGCTCCATGCGTAGCAGTGGCGAATCACCCTCCTTTCCTCGGAGCGGAATTGCCAGTGCAGTGACCACTCCCGCAAGAGTTGCGTGTACTCCTGACTTCAATACGAACACCCAGATCGCAATGCCCACCAGCACATAGGGAACCACAATTACAACACCCGCGCGATTGAGAGCAAAAAGTAATGCCACACCGGCTAAAGACGCTCCCAACATCAGCAGGCTCAGATTTTCTGTGTAGAAAATCGCAATCACAACAATCGCGCCCATATCGTCAAGAATGGCGACGGCAGTCAGAAATATCTTCAGTGCTACCGGCACCCTACTGCCTAGCAACATCAAAACCCCTAAGGCAAATGCAATATCAGTTGCGGCTGGGATCGCCCAGCCTCGCATCGCGATCGGGTCCCCCCAGTTAATAACCGAATAGATAAAGCTCGGAACCGCCATGCCACAGACGGCGGCCACCATGGGCAGCGCGATTTGAGAGCGGTTGGACAACTCCCCCACCATTAATTCTCGTTTCAACTCCAAGCCAACGAGGAAGAAAAAAACTGCCATCCAAAGATCGTTGACCCAAACCATTAGGGGCTTTTTTAGAACAACCAAACCCTCGCCCAAATTTATTTCGCCAGGAAAGTGGGTGAAGGTTTCGTAGAGCGACGCCAAGGGTGAATTACTGACAATGATCGCAAGTAAAGCAGCCAAGGCAAGACAGACCCCGGCAGATGCCTCCAGATCAAAAAAGTTTCTTAGTGACTCGCGCGTGCGTGCCAAAAACGGTTTCAACATAAGCTTTGCTTAAGGCCTTGAGGATTTAAAAGCGTCAGATTTCGAAAGTTTTCCGAGGATCGAAAAATGGATTTTCAAAGTCAAGGTCAACAGGGCTTTTAACCTTACCGCTTGAAATGGCATAACTGCCGGGATTGGCAAGAACCCGGCATTTACCCACCTTGTAGTCAAAACTATCGTGGACATGCCCATGAATCCATACGTCAGCCTTCTCCACCAGCTCATCTAGATCAGAAACAAAGGCGGCATTGCAGGGATCGCCACGGAATCGCGGATGAATGCTGCCGCGCGAGGGCGCATGATGGGTAATCACTACAGTCTTGCCTGCAAAGGGCTCATTGAGTTTTTGCTCGAGCCATGCGCGATCGCATTGATGCTGCTCAAACGCCTGCTGGGCCGAGAAACCCTGGCCAGGCTTATCAATGCCCATAATTTTCCGGTGATCAGCGATCCGGGCCTCGCTGGCCAACATCGCGGCCAGCTGACGGCCGCCTGTGCCCATGAGCTGATAGTTCGTCCACAAGGTGCAACCCAAAAAACGTACACCCCCGAAGATCCACTCATCCCGAAACAACACCACCATTGCGGAGTCACGCGCTGCAAGACGGATACGCTCAACCTGCGGATAAATAGCGGTGTCATAAAACTCATGGTTGCCCGGCACGTACAGCACTGGATACGGCCAAGCACCAAACTGCTCCACCATCCCAGTTCCGGTATGAATATCTCCCGCAAGCACCAAAAGATCGGGCAAAGGCTTCACTAACTGGGCCACCCGGCGAAAGCCTGGAAAGCGACGGTTGAGATATTCCAGGTGAAGGTCTGAGGCAATCTGAACAAGCATTGTCACTGAGTTTACAATCTCGCCTATTAAAGTCCAGCACTGTTCTCACTCAACTTAGCGAAATGCCACTACCATGACATCCGCACTAATCGCTGTTTTTGTTCTTGCTTATCTTGCAATCGCCCTTGAGCATCCGCTCAAAATCAATAAGTCCGCCTCGGCTCTCATCGGTGCCGGCCTTCTGTGGACCCTATACGCCGCGCTGGCGCCCTCCTCCGAACCTGTTGGC
>JAGWWC010000093.1 GCA_018970545.1 Betaproteobacteria bacterium
AACTACAACGCAGGCGGCGCGCTGACCGTTCTGGGCAACACCTATCGCTTATCGCACATTGAATTCCGGCACCCCGCAGAAGAGCGGATCAACGGCAAGACCCACGGCATGAGCATGCAGATGCACCTGCGGGATAGCCAAGGCCGGATGGCCGCTGTTTCCGTGCTGCTTAATCCCGCTGGCAAAGAAAACGCCTTTATTCAGGCGGTGTGGAACCACATTCCTTTGGTCCGCAATGAGCCGATCGCACCACCCGATGTGATGCTGGATCTGGCAAAGTTTCTGCCTCGCGACCTTTCGTACTACACCTACATGGGATCGCTGACCACGCCACCTTGCACCGAGGGCGTCACCTGGTTCGTGCTGAAGTCGCCAGTGGACATCTCGGCCGAGCAGGCTGCCATCTTTGGCAGGCTGTATCCCAGCAATGTCCGCCCCATCCAGGCAGGCAATAGCCGGCTAATCAAAGAGTCGCGTGCCCGGCCCGCCAGCTCGGTCGCCACCACCCCCAGCCACGGCAATCTGGCCGCCCACTGATTTCGGCAAGCTTTACCTTGGGCATTCGGCAGGTTTTGCCGAATGCCTGCCCCGGGCTAAACCGCCCTCCCGATCGGCCCCCGTCAAAAACCGCCACACTTTAATAAGTTATTGATTTTATTGATGTAATTTATTTGGCACGCCACTTGCTTTAGATCAGGCAGTTCCATTTCGGATTTTTCCGATTTGGCCCGAAAACTGCTTAGGGGTGTGCATGAAACTGGTTCCTCAATACAGCACGTTGGAATTCCACGAGAAAGCGCTGCTCACACGCGCCTATCGTCAGGAAATTCTCGGCTCGAACCTGGCCAATGCGGATACCCCGAACTACAAGGCCCGAGACATTCAGTTTGCCGATGTCTTGCAGCAGCGGTTACAGGGCTTGGAAACCAATTCACGCCTGACAGTCTCCCGAACATCTTCTTCGCATTTTGAGACCGAAGGCGGCGCGGAATTTGAAAACCCCAATTTGCTGTATCGCCGCCCGCTTCAGCCTGCCTTAGATGGCAACACGGTGGATGCGGATGTGGAGCGTACACACTTCGCGCAAAACGCCATGATGATGCAGGCCGCCATTGAGTTTTTCAGCAGCGGCATCAAATCCCGCCTCCAGGCGATCAGCGGCCAGCCCGGCTAATCACTAAAGAGAGCTGACTCATGAGCCTGATGCGCACCTTTGAAATCGGTTCCACCGGATTGGTGGCGCAGTCGATTCGCTTAAATACCACCGCCTCGAATATTGCCAACGTCGAAACCCTAGAGGGCCCTGACGGCCGGCCGTATCGCGGTCGCCAGGTGGTCTTTCGCACCACGCCAATCGATGGCGCACCGGGCGCAGGCGTTGAAGTGGCCAACATCGTTGAAAGCGATGCCCCATTGCGCAAGGAATTCAAGCCCGGTCATCCGCGGGCCGACGCCCAGGGTTATGTCGAGATGCCCAATGTCAATCCGGTCGAGGAGATGGTCAACATGATCTCTGCCTCGCGGTCTTATCAACTGAATATTGAAATGATGAACGCCACACGCCTTTTGATGCTCCGCACATTGAGCATGGGCAAAGGCTAATTCTTAACGACACGGACTAAACGCCATGGCCACGACACTCCAAGATCTCAATATCCCCGGACTCAAATTTTATGAGCCCAAAAGCGCGGTCGCCACACCCAAAGCATCGGATGGCACGTCTAGCACGGAGCTGCAAAGCAATTTTCTGCGCATGCTGACCGTTCAGTTAAAAAATCAGGACCCCATGAATCCGTTGGACAACGCGGACATGACCTCGCAGTTGGCGCAGCTGAATATGGTCGATGGCATCAACACCATGAACAAGACCATGAGCTCCCTCTTGGAGATGATGCGTTCAGCTGACTTTGTGAATTACGCCGGCACCGTTGGCCGAAGCGCATTGGTAGCGGGCAACGAGATGTTCTTTGATGGCAAAAACCCAACGGCATTCGCGCTCCAGTTTGCGAAGTCGCTGCCGAAGGCCAGCCTGCAGATCACGGATACCTCGGGGAACATCGTGAAAACCATGGATTTGGGCGCGGTAAAGACCGATCTCATGAACATGTTCTGGGATGGCCTGGATAACGAGGGCAAGCCCGTCACTACCGGCAGTTATCGAGTCGTCGCCAAAGGAGTCGATGGGGCAACTGAAGTAACACCGAATACGTTTGTGTCGTCAGTGGTCGCTGCTGTGGGTCGAACAGGCAGCGACATCAGTCTTACTTTGTCGGACGGCAAGCAGATTCTGCCGAAGGATGTGGTGCAGTGGGTCATTCAATAGTTCAACTCTATTCATAAGCAAGGGGTAACAAAATGCCATCATATGGAATCGGTCTCGCTGGCCTGGGCACATCCGCAGAGGCAATGGATGTCATCTCCAATAACATCGCCAACGCCAGCACTTCGGGATACCGGGCTGGCGATTTCGTGTTTGAGGATCAGTTCTACAAGGCCTTTAATCCACTGGACAAAGCCCGAGCCGGTATGGGTGATGCCAAGGCCAACATCCGTCGCTTTTGGAATATGGGCGCGATCTCCGCCTCCCAAAACAGCCTGGACATGGCGATTCTGGGGTCAAACGGCATGTACCGCCTGACGTCGAATGTGAATGATCCCGCGGCGACCTACTACAGCCGAAATGGTCAGTTCGCGATCTCCAAAGAGGTTGATCCGAGCTATCCCAAGCGCAGCTATATCGTTAACGAAAATGGCATGTTCCTAACGGGCTATAGCTCGGTTGACGGCAAAACACTGTCCAATACCCATACCAATCGGCTGGCCATGCCACCGATCAGCATTGATCCGGTAACGACTTCGGCTTCAACGGTTTCGGTAACACTCGATGCACGGCAGACCGCATTTATCCCCGAGGGTAACGTGAAGTTCGACCCCCAGGTGCCCTCGAGCTACACCAATAAGATTTCCCAGACGGTGTATCACTTGGGCGATTCGGGCAACCCCCACACGATGGAGTTGTACTACCGCCGGGTGGAAGACAAAAACATGACCGTCAGCTATGACGGCACCTACCTGCGCTACGAACCCAATTCGATCGCAGATCCCACTGGAACAACAGATCCGCAAGGCGCGACAGTGGCCAACAACAAGGCCTTCGTGGTGTTAACACCGGAGTCCTCTGGCCCCGAGTTCAAATATCTGACCTCGGCGAATCGCAAAACCAATGCGACTACCGATTTGACAAGCAAGAGCTACATCAATGTGAATGTCAATGCGGACATCAAGGATTTGGCCCGCGTCATTGTCAACGGCAAAGATACAGGCGTTGTCAGCAAGGCGGTGGATACAGT
>JAGWWC010000094.1 GCA_018970545.1 Betaproteobacteria bacterium
ACCTGCGGGTGCGAGTCCCGCTGCGAGCTGGTCACAGTGAGCAAAGCGAAGCGCAACTGCGTGAGGGTGACCGAGCGTGGGAAGGAAGCGTGGAGCGTAAGTCGCGAGCCGATGAACAAGAACCGGATAGAAGGCGTTGCCAAGCAGGGCGAGTGGGCATGGAACCACAAAGCTCTTGTGACCAAGGCAAGGTGGCGTAAATGCGGCGGTTGTGCGATGAAGGTGTGCGTTCTTACCTGGGGAGATCTCGCCTTGTGCCTGAAAGGGCGACGGCGCTGCCGGAGCGAGAAGTCAGCAGAGGTCGTAGTAGCTGGAGCCGGGGCCGCTGAGGCCACAAGGCGATAGCCAAGGACCGAACGAGAGTAAGTGAGCGAGGACAAGGGGATGTCAAAGGCCATGCGTCAGATGCTGGGGCAACCCGGGCGGGCAGGAGAGCGGCACGGTGAAGCCGTGAGTGATCTTGCCAGCGACGAAGCCTGCGGCCCGCCTCTTGAGCATCCGCGCACAGGGTCGGCAAAGCAGCTGGCAGGCACAGGTGGCCTGCTGGAGGCGGCGCTGACGAGACAGAACCTGCAACTGGCGTGGAAGCGAGTTAAGGCCAACAAGGGCGCAGCTGGGGCGGACGGGCTCGACATTGAGCAAACTGCCCAACTGCTGCGCCAAAGCTGGCCAGACATTCGTCAAGCCCTGCTGCAGGGCACCTACCGGCCCAGTCCGGTACGCAAGGTGTTGATTCCCAAGCCGGACGGTAGCCAGCGCGAGCTGGGCATCCCGACGGTGACAGATCGATTGATCCAGCAAGCACTGTTGCAAGTGCTGCAACCGCTGATCGACCCCACCTTTAGCGAACACAGCCACGGGTTTCGCCCCGGCCGGCGTGCGCATGATGCGGTCAAGGCCGCGCGGGCGTACGTGCAGTCGGGCAAGCGCGTGGTGGTGGACGTGGACTTGGCCAAGTTCTTTGACCGAGTCAACCACGACATCCTGATCGACAAGCTCAGAAAACGCATCGATGATGCTGGCGTGATCCGGCTGATTAGAGCGTACCTGAACACCGGGACCATGGACAGTGGTGTGATGGTCGATCGCCATCTGGGCACGCCGCAAGGCGGACCGCTGAGCCCATTGTTGGCTAACGTGCTGCTCGACGAAGTGGACAAGGCGCTGGAGGTGCGGGGTTACAGCTTCGCGCGCTACGCCGACGACTGCAACGTCTACGTAGGCAGCAGACGAGCCGGCGAGCGGGTGATGGCCCACCTCAGGAAGCTGTACGCCAAACTCCGGCTTCAGATCAACGAAGCCAAGAGTGCGGTGGCGAGCGCCTTCGGTCGCAAATTCCTGGGGTATGCGCTGTGGGTGGGCAAGGGCAAAGAAGTCAGGTGTGCAGTGGCCAAGAAGGCGCTGGACAACTTCAAGGCCCGCATCCGTCAACTCACACGCCGCTCAGGTGGGCGCAGCATGGCGCAGGTGGTGGAGAAACTCAGACCCTACCTGCTGGGTTGGAAGGCTTACTTCGGGCTGGCGCAAACGCCTAAAGTTTGGCGAGAGCTGGACGAGTGGCTGCGCCACCGATTGAGGGCCATCCAGCTCAAGCACTGGAAGCGGGGCAGCACGATCTACCGGGAACTGATGGCGTTAGGTGCCACCCAGAGCGCTGCCGAACGGGTGGCGGATAACTCCCGCTGCTGGTGGCGCAACAGCCGGGGCGCCCTTAACACCGTGCTGACTATTGCGTACTTCGACCGACTGGGCGTACCCAGACTGTCATGACCTCAAGCTCTCGAACCGCCCGGTGCGGACCCGCATGCCGGGTGGTGTGGCAGGGGCGCCTCCGTCACGGCGGCCCCCTATGCCGATGGGCTCCTGACTGACCCCATGGCTACCAAATGACAAAATCCGTCTCAAACCCCGTTTCGTCTCAAAACCTCCTGACTTTTTGTCCGCAGTACGGCAGGAGGGGGTTGACGAAAACTTGGGGCTTTGGCGCCGTACCGATTGAACGAAAAGTCAGTGAATCAGTCCGCGCCCACTCCGTAGCCTTTACAGGTGCTTATTGTGAGTTCCGCCGTCAAGCTAGGTTTGCACAGTTCTCGCAATATTGGTGATAACTTTGGCGGAAAAATCACATCGCAATGTTTGCATTGACCGAAGTCTGGCAAGAGCTTTTTATCTTCGAAGAGCGCTTTTTCATTAAGGGCTATGAACATGGAATCGAATTCGTCACAAATTGGACAATCAATCAATGCGTGTGGCTCCGTATCCTGCAAATTTTTGAGTTGTTGTTCTCTGATCTCTATCCCAGAAACCGGCGACGTGCCAAAAGTAGACCTGTCAGCGTCCAGCACTTCAATCTCCCAGTCGGCCATAAAGGATTCGCGCAGATGAAATGTGATCCATCTCCTCAATATGCTTGAGGCATCAAGAGCCGTAATTCGATTTGTCTTGGAATCGTGGATCACCTCGACGGTTGTTTTCAGCAATCTTCCAAAATTACCGCATGATTCATAAAGGTTTATTCCATACTGCCCCATAGCCCACCCCGCAAAAAGTGGGACGCCTAGGCCCAAACTATAGAAGGCACAATCGTGGTCGTCTTTGTTGCTGAAGCCGAAGTGGGTCACATCGTTACGCTTTTCCCGAAGTTGCTTTCGCGTCGGATTAGTTGGCAGGTGGAAGTCACGAGGTATAACTTCATTCAGTACCTCCCATGCTCTAGCCAACCCGCCTTCCGAGGAGTCGGTGATTTTTCTACCTGTCGATGCGGCCGATGCACTTTCAATTGCCGAACAGAGAGTTACAAGGGCCTGCGGATGTCTCCCCAAGGCACTCAAGAGTAAGAAGGTTTCAAACGATTGGAATGCGCTGATCGTTGGAGCTTTGGACGCAAACAGATCGATCGTCGCTTGGTCAAAGATAAAAAAGATGAACCTTGCGTAGTCTATTTTGGTTTTGCTCATTATCAAAACTCCTCATTACTCAAATTTGACCTTTTCAAAGCCCCCATTTAAATTCGAAAAAATCAAGTTCTTGATTTCACTCTGTTGATGCATCTTTCAAACTGAGCCAACTTTCACGTTGAAGATTGAGCCACTTGGTTGATGGCTACCACCCGCGAGAAAGCTGCTCCCTTACGGCTAATGGATCGACAACCACAGCGCAAGTTTCCCAGTCGGCATCCTCCACCACGCTGTACTTTGCGTCGAATGGGTTTTGGGTTGCCGCCGTTCGGTCGATGAGCTGAAGGGCTTCCTGCTCGCTTTGCAGCGCGATCTTGACCCAGACGTCTTCCAGAGTGTCCGGGATCT
>JAGWWC010000095.1 GCA_018970545.1 Betaproteobacteria bacterium
ACCTCGGTGGTCGCCTCAAAGACCGTTCTGACCCGCTCTCCGATGCTCTTGCCAGCCGAGCCCAGTTTATGAAATACGTTTTCCACTACCACGACAGTGGCATCCACCATCAAACCGATGGCAATCGCTAAGCCTCCCAACGACATAAGATTGGCAGAGATGCCGTACCGATTCATCACAATAAAGGTGCTCAAGGGCGCAATGATGAGCGTAGCCACAACGATCAGACTGGAGCGGACATCGCCCAGAAATACAAAAAGAATCAACACCACTAAAAAGATGCCTTCGATCAGCACCTTTCCGACGGTCCAAAGGGCCGCATCAACAAGGTCGGTGCGGTCATAAAAGGGTACGATCTTTAAGCCATCAGGCAGCATGCCCGAGCCATTGATCTCCTCGACCCGCTCTTTGACCCGCGACACAACCTGCTTGGCATTGCCGCCGCGAATCATTTGAACAATGCCGCCGGCGCTCTCGGTATGGCCCCCCTTGATGAGCGCACCCTGACGGACTTCACTGCCAATTTGCACCCGGGCCACATCACGCACAAACACCGGCACACCGCTTTGTTCTTTCAGCACGATGTTGTTGATGTCATCCATCGTGCGGATCAGTCCCACGGCGCGTACCAGAAACTGCTCGGAGCCCTGGGGAAGAATGCCACCGCTCGCGTTGGAGTTATTGGCTGAGATCGCATTCACCACCTGCTGCACAGTCAGATTAAAGTGTCGCAGGCGGCCCGGATCCACCTGAACCTGAAACTGCTTGACTAGGCCACCGTAGGAATTGATTTCCGCAACGCCCGGAATCGAGCGCAGCATCGGCCGTACCACCCAATCCTGCAGCGTGCGGCGCTCCATTAGCTCGTCAGCCGTCAGTTCACGCTTGCCCTCATCGGGCCGCTCGATGGTGTACTGAAAGACCTCACCCAAGCCGGTTGACACAGGGCCCAGTACCGGCACCACCCCGTCGGGCATGCGGGTGCTGACCTCAATCAGACGCTCGGTAACCAACTGCCGAGCGAAATAGACATCCGTTTTATCGGTGAAGACCAAGGTAATGATTGATAAACCGCTGCGGTTCAGGGATCGCATCTCGGTCAGTCCCGGAAGCCCAGTCATCGAAATTTCCAGGGGCACCGTGATGAAGCGCTCGATTTCCTCAGGTGAGCGGCCAGGGGCTTCGGTGGCAATCTGAACCTGAATATTGGTGACATCGGGGAATGCATCGACCGATAGCCGCAGCGATTCGCGTAGCCCAAACCCGCAGAGCGCCAGCGCAATCACAATCACCACGAGCCGCTGACTGAGAGCGGAACGAATCAACGACGGGATCACGGCCTTACTCCTGGACGCGCTTGCGCTCGTTATTCAAGTGGAATGCACCCTTGACCACGATCTCCGCCCCGGCCGACAGGCCGGAGATCACCGGCCGGACGGTTTCATTCACGGGCGGCCCCAGCTCAACAGGTACCAGTGTCCAGACGTTGTCTGCTTTTTTTATGAAGACAAAATCTTTATTGCCCTCGCGAACCACCGCCTCAAGTGGCACGACCGCAGTACTGCGTGCGTCGCCCTGAATGCGCATATTGACCAGCATGGACGGCTTGAGATTGCGCCCGGGGTTATCGATGACCGAGCGTACCGTGACGGTTCGGGTCTCAGGGGAAATCGTGTCTCCAACAACTGCAATTTTTCCAGTGAGCTTTTTATTTTTCAGTGCCGGCACCTCGATTTCAAGTGACTGCCCCGCCCGCACATACTGCGCAGTTTGCTCGGGAATCTGGCCCACCACCCAGACCCGGGTCAGGTCGGCCACGGTAAAGAGTGGGTCGCCCGGGGTTGCCACCTGGCCTTGGCTAACCTTTCGCTCAATCACCACACCGCTTTGTGTCGC
This sequence comes from Betaproteobacteria bacterium, assembly GCA_018970545.1. Classification (GTDB taxonomy): domain Bacteria; phylum Pseudomonadota; class Gammaproteobacteria; order Burkholderiales; family Burkholderiaceae_A; genus Lacustribacter. The sequence continues at coordinate 1,897 of JAGWWC010000095.1, forward strand.
GGTGATGCCGACGCTGGGATTGAGTACGCCATCCTTGCGCAATGTATCAATCATAGAGGCCGACATGCCCATCAATGTGAGCTGATCACCAGCAGCACGAAGTTCTGCGCGTGCAATGTTGAGTTCCGACTCACGCCGCTGCAGTTCGGCAGTGCCAATCACATCCGCTTTCACCAGCACCTGAGCCCGATCAACGGCCCGTTCGGCCTGATGAAATGATGCGTTTGCGCGAAGAAACGCGACCTGCGCCTGCGTCAGCTCTGGACTGGCAAGGCTCGCCAGAGGCTGACCGGTGGAGACTCGATCCCCCACTTCCGCCAGGACATTGGTTACCCTGCCCAGCACCGAAGCGCCGATTCGTGTCACCAGTCGCTCATCGGGTTGAATGGTTCCCGAGATATCCACAATTCGTGAAAGCTCAGCGGCCTCGACCTTTCCCGCAGTGAAATAGCCCTGCATCTCAGCCTTCACCGCAACATCTTTGGCATCCAGCTTTGGTCCGCTGGAGGCTGCGGGTTCCTCGCTCGAGCAGCCCGCCAGTAGTACGCAAGAGGCTATTGCAGCGACGGCCACCCGAAAACGTGAGGCGCATTTAGCGGTCGAGTTGGTGCTCAGTGTCATTGAGTCTTTCATTGGACAGTGGTGATATAGCGGGCAGCAAGCTTATCGAGCGAGATGCGAGCTGCCTGAAGCTCGAAACGAGCCTGAATTAAATCTGCTCTTACCGACCGCAGCACACGCTGGGCGTCGAGCACTTCAAGAATGCCGCGCTCTCCAAATCGATACGCCGCCTCTGCGACGCGCAGCGCAGCCTCAGCCTCAGGAATAGCACCGCGGCCAAGGGCCTCGACTGCGGCCCGGGCCATTTCGTAGGATTTCCATGCGAGTAATACGCGCTGGCGCATCTCGAGGATCGCACCATCAAGACGGGTCTGGGCCCTGAGCCGCTCAGCGGCCGCCTCAGCCACTGGGCCCTGGCGCTGATCCAAGAGTGGGATCTGTATCGCAACGCCAGTCATGGTCTGACGAATTTCAGGATCCCGAAGCTCTTGATAGCGCAGCTCAACACCAGGAAGCCGTCCAGATTTTGCAAAGCTCAGGTTGGCATCGGCACGCTCAAGCAGGGATCGCAATACCGCAAGCTCGGGGCTTTTGTTGAGGGCCTGCTGCATGAGTTCCTCAAGCACCATGGGCTGGGCTTCATCTGCGAGTCGGCCGGCAATCGACCATCTCTCTGGCAGGCGGCCTGCCGCCAAGCGATTCAATGTGATGAAGGCCTGCTCGGCTTTGATTGCAGCGCTCACCTGTCGCTGCCGGGCGCTGATGATTTCAGCATCCGCCTTGATTAACTCGAACCGTGGCG
>JAGWWC010000033.1 GCA_018970545.1 Betaproteobacteria bacterium
TGCTTGAGACAGTTAGACGGTTCGGCGGACCATCAGCTCTTTGATCTTGCCGATCGCCTTGGTCGGGTTGAGACCCTTCGGGCAGACGTCCACACAGTTCATGATGGTGTGACAGCGAAAGAGCCGGTACGGGTCCTCAAGGTTGTCCAGGCGCTCGCTGGTGGCCTGATCCCGACTGTCCGCAATGAATCGGTAGGCCTGCAGCAAGCCGGCTGGACCCACAAACTTATCTGGGTTCCACCAAAAGGAGGGGCAGCTCGTCGAGCAGCATGCACAAAGAATGCACTCATAGAGGCCATCGAGTTCCTCGCGCTCTTCCGGTGACTGAAGCCGCTCTTTCTCCGGCGGTGGAGTGTCGTTGATCAAAAACGGTTTGATCGAGTGGTACTGCTTGAAAAACTGAGTCATGTCCACGATCAAATCACGCACCACGGGCAGCCCAGGCAGTGGCCGCAGCACGATAGGCTCTTTCAGTTCGCGCAAATTGGTGATGCAGGCGAGCCCATTTTTTCCATTGATGTTCATGGCATCCGACCCGCAGACGCCCTCCCGGCAGGAGCGGCGAAATGACAGCGAGTCATCCTGATTGCTTTTAATGCGCATCAGCGCGTCCAGCAACATCTTGTCGGTACCCGTCAATTCCACCGTCAAGTCTTGCATGTAAGGCTTTGCGTCCTTATCCGGGTCGTAACGATAAATCGAAAACCGAACGCTTCGGGTGGTCATATCAGAAGGTCCTCTTCTTGGGCACAAAGGTTTCAACAGTGAGCGGCTTTAAGTTAACCGGCTTGTAGTCCAGCCGATTGCCCTCGGAATACCACAGCGAATGGCGCATCCAATGGGCGTCGTCGCGCTCCGGGAAATCACGATGGGCATGGGCCCCGCGGCTCTCGGTTCGCGCCTCGGCCGATACGATGGTGGCCTTCGCGGTCTCAATCAAATTGTCCAGCTCAAGGGCCTCAATTCGCGCGGTGTTGAACACTTTGGATTTGTCGGCCACATGCACTCGCTTGACCTGCTCATTGATCTCCTGGATTTTCTTGGCACCCTCTTTGAGAAGGTCCGACGTACGAAACACGCCGCAATAGTGTTGCATGGTGTTGCGAATGTCTTGCGCCACCTCTTGAACTCGCTCGCCTGACGTCGATCCCTCAAGCTTGGCCAAGCGTGACAACGAAAGCTCGGCCGCATTCGCAGGCAGATCTTTGTGCGACTGGCTTTTGAAATTCTGGGACACGATGTGGTTTCCTGCCGCACGGCCAAAGACGACCAAATCCAGCAGGGAGTTCGTGCCCAGACGATTCGCGCCATGCACCGACACGCAGGCACACTCGCCAATCGCGTAAAGGCCATTCAGTATCGAATTGGGATTGCCGTTTTTCGGCACCACCACCTGGCCGTGAATGTTGGTCGGGATGCCTCCCATCTGGTAATGAATCGTGGGCACCACTGGGATAGGCTCTTTGATCGGGTCCACGTTGGCAAACTTGATCGCAATCTCACGAATCGAGGGCAGCTTCTTCATGATTTTTTCTGCGCCCAGGTGGTCGAGCTTCAGCAAGACATGGTCTTTGTTCGGGCCGCAGCCTCGGCCCTCTTTGATTTCCTGATCCATCGATCGCGAAACAAAGTCACGTGGGGCGAGGTCCTTGAGCGTCGGTGCATAGCGCTCCATGAATCGCTCGCCGTTGCAATTCAGCAGGATGCCACCTTCGCCGCGAACCCCCTCGGTCACCAACACGCCGGCGCCTGCCACACCCGTGGGGTGGAATTGCCAGAACTCCATATCCTCAAGCGGAATGCCGGCTCGCGCGGCCATCCCCATGCCGTCACCGGTGTTGATGAACGCATTGGTCGAGGCGGCCCAGATCCTGCCCGCGCCGCCGGTGGCGAACACCGTGACTTTCGCCTCCAAGACCATGACTTCCCCGGTCTCCATCTCCAGGGCAACGACACCGACACAATCGCCGTCGGCATCACGAATGATGTCAAGCGCCATCCATTCCACAAAAAATTGAGTCCTTGCTCGGACGTTGCGTTGATAGAGCGTGTGCAATAGTGCATGGCCGGTGCGGTCCGCCGCGGCGCAGGCCCGCTGCACTGGTTTCTCACCAAAGTTGGCCGTATGGCCACCAAAGGGGCGCTGATAGATGGTGCCGTCCGGATTGCGGTCAAACGGCATACCAAAATGCTCCAGCTCGTAGACAACCTTCGGCGCCTCACGACACATAAACTCAATGGCATCCTGGTCTCCCAGGTAATCGGACCCCTTGACTGTGTCGAACATATGCCAGTACCAGCTGTCGTCACTCATGTTGCCGAGAGAGGCGCCAATTCCGCCCTGGGCGGCAACCGTGTGGGAGCGCGTCGGGAAGACTTTCGAAAGCACCGCCACATTCAGGCCCGCCTCAGCGAGCTGCAACGAACAACGCATCCCGGCACCGCCTGCGCCCACGATCACTGCGTCAAATCGGCGACGCGGTAGATGATTGGTCTGATGGGACATCACTTCAGCCACGGTCATACCCTCCAGAGAATTTCGATCGCCCACACACCACAGCCCATCAGCCAAAGGATGGTGAAGATCTGCAGACCAAGACGGATGCCGACGGGCTTGACGTAATCCATCCAAATGTCACGAATGCCCACCCAAGCGTGGTAAGTCAGGGCCAGCAAGGCCAGCAGCGTGAATACCTTCATCCCGGTGGAGGCAAAAATGCCAGCCCATCCGCCATAGCCAGGCTCCGCGGCGAGCATTGCCATCACAAAGAGCGCCACTGCGTAAGCGCCGATGACAGCAGCCGTAATTCGCTGGGCAAGCCAATCCCGCAGGCCGTAATGGGCGCCGACGACGAGCCGTTTGGGTCCGATATTGCCCGAGGGATTTGTTGTACTCATGGCTCAGAGAACTCCAAAAATTTTTAACCAGGCCAGAAATGAGCAGCCCAGGGTCGCGATGAGTACCGCCCTGCTCCAGGAGGCCGACTGCTCTTTCGCGAGGCCGATATGCAGGTCACTGAAAAGATGCCGCACGCCGGCAAAGAGGTGATGTAAAAATGCCCAGGCCAGGCCACAGAGCACCAGCTTCACCAGAAATAAATCCAACACCTCCATCAGCTGCGCATAGCTGAGCTCGGAGGTGATGCTCCAATCGAATAACAGGAGCATGAGCGGAAGCGTGAGAAACATCGCCGCCCCGCTGACCCGGTGAAGGATCGATACAATCCCGGCGGCCGGAAGCCGATAGTGAAGAATCTGCGTGACGTGAATATTGCGAAACTGCGGACGCGACTTTTTCGAAAGTTCGCTCATGAATCCCCCTGAAGGATTAACTGCTTTTTCTTATTGTGCTAAGCGAGATTATATGAGTCCTTTTTGACACCGCCTAGGGTGAACCCTAAACTCTGCCTGTTTTCTCGACCCCAAAACATGACTCTTTCCCAAGGAGCGACCGTGAGCCAGACCAAATCCCCCATGCGAATTTCCGTTACCGGCGCAGCCGGCCAGATCGGCTACAGCCTGCTGTTTCGAATTGCCAACGGCGATCTGCTCGGCAAAGACCAGCCGGTCATCCTGCAGCTGCTGGAAATTCCCGACGAAAAAGCTCAGAAAGCGCTGAAGGGCGTGATGATGGAGATCGATGACTGCGCCTTCCCACTCCTGGCCGGGATGACCGCCCACAGCGACCCAATGACTGCCTTCAAAGAGATCGATATTGCGCTCTTGGTGGGGGCCCGGCCGCGGGGGCCAGGCATGGAACGCAAAGATTTGCTGTCCGCCAACGCACAGATTTTTACCGCCCAGGGTAAGGCACTGAATGCGGTCGCCAAACGCACCGTTCGAGTACTTGTCGTGGGCAATCCAGCCAATACGAATGCCTACATCGCGATGAAATCGGCTCCGGACCTGCCAAAAAAGAACTTCACCGCCATGCTGCGCCTAGACCATAACCGGGCTCTGTCACAAATCGCCTCCAAAACGGGCAAGCCCGTGGGCGGGATTGAGAAGCTGATTGTCTGGGGCAACCATAGCCCCACCATGTACCCCGACTATCGATTTGCGACGATCGGCGGCCAGAGCGTGAAGTCCATGATCAATGACGACGCTTGGAATAAAGAGGTGTTTCTTCCCACCGTCGGCAAGCGCGGCGCCGCAATCATCGATGCCCGCGGCCTGTCCTCTGCTGCCTCGGCGGCAAATGCCGCCATCGACCATATGCGTGACTGGGTGCTTGGCACTCAGGGCAAGTGGGTCACGATGGGCATTGCATCCGATGGCGCTTACGATATTCCGCAAGACATCATCTACGGTTATCCCGTCATCTGCTCGGGTGGTGAGTATCAAATCGTCCAGGGCCTCGAGATCGATTCATTTTCTCGCGAACGGATGACCCACACGCTCAACGAGCTGCTCGAAGAGCGTGACGGCGTAAAGCACCTACTCGGCTAAAGCCACAATGCCCGTTCTGCATCCGGATTGCGTCCTGTTTCAGGACGCCGGGCAGGACACTGTGGGGACGTCCTGCTGTGAGCACTATGCGGGCGATGAAAAAAAATTACGCAAAGCGTTTGCCTTGCAAGCAGAACTGGGCGGCGCCTTCGACGTCACGGCAGACCTTGAAGATGGGGCCGCCGCAGGCGAGGAGGAGACCATCGCTCGCTTAGTGGCGGGGATTCTTGCTGAGCCGCGGCCCCCGGACCATCATGCCGGCTGCCGGGTCCACCCAGTAGATCACCCCGCGTTTCGTCGAGACATCGAGCTCTTGCTCGCCGCAAGGCCTGCGCAGATGGCTTACATCACGATTCCCAAGGTCACCGGCAGCGCTCAGCTCGACCAAGCCATTCAAACAATGGAATCTGTCGAGCAGCAGGCGGGCTTTGCGGCCCGACTCCCCCTTCAGATTCTCGTGGAGAACGAGGCCGTGATCTATGACCTACCCAAGATCGCTGCCCATCCACGCGTTCGAATGATCTCATTTGGGCAGATGGACTTCACGAGTAGCCATCGCGGTGCAATTCCTGCGTCGGCCATGAAAAGCCCAGGCCAGTTCGACCACCCTCTCCTGCGGCGGGCCAAGCTTGAGATCAGCGCAGCCTGCCACGCCAGCGGAAAAATTCCGACCCATAACCCCACCACTGACTTTCAGTCCACCACTCAGGCCGGCGAGGATGCCCTGAGGGCCCGCCATGAATTCGGTTTTTTACGCATGTGGAGTATTCACCCCAATCAGGTTCGGCAGATTCTTGTTGCTTTTCGCCCAAGCCATCATGAGGTGGAGGACGCAAGCCGAATCCTGTTGGCGGCCCAGGCGGCAGACTGGGGGCCGATCGCCGATCGTGGACTGCTGCATGATCGGGCGAGTTACCGTTACTTTTGGGATGTGCTGAAGCGGGCGAAATCAGCCGACGGGGATATTCCGCAGGCGGCACGCCAAGCTTTTTTCTAAAATACGGACAATGCGCAGGTCGGCAACAAATTCAGGCCATTGAAAAACAACAAAGCGACTTCAGGGAGCACGCCATGCCACACAATCTTCACAATAGTCTTCGCGAATTTAAAACTGCTGGGGGTAAGTCCGGCAAGTTTTACAGCCTGCCGGCCCTCGAGGAGGCCGGCGTCGCGAGAGTCTCACGGCTTCCTGTCTCCATTCGCATTGTGCTGGAAGCGGTGCTGCGCAACTGCGACGGAAAAAAAGTAACCGAATCGCATGTGAAACAGCTTGCCAATTGGGGGCCGACCGCACAGCGTGTTGATGAAATTCCTTTCGTGGTGGCCCGCGTTGTCTTGCAGGATTTTACAGGTGTACCACTTCTTGCTGATCTCGCAGCAATGCGCAATGTCGCCCACGATATGGGAAAAAATCCCAAACTGATTGAGCCCCTGGTGCCGGTTGATCTGGTGGTTGACCACTCTGTGATGATTGACCACTACGGCAAAAAGGATGCGCTCGATTTGAACATGAAACTTGAATTTCAGCGCAATGAAGAGCGCTACCAGTTCATGAAATGGGGCATGCAGGCCTTTGATACGTTCAAGGTGGTGCCACCCGGCATTGGGATCGTGCATCAGGTCAACCTGGAATATCTTGCCCGCGGTGTTCACGCCAAAGAGGGGGTCTATTACCCTGATACGCTGGTGGGCACCGACAGCCACACCACCATGATCAATGGCATTGGGGTCGTAGGCTGGGGCGTGGGCGGCATTGAGGCCGAGGCCGGCATGCTCGGCCAGCCCGTGTATTTCTTAACGCCTGATGTGGTGGGCGTGAACCTCACTGGCAAGCTGCCAGAGGGCTGCACCGCCACGGACCTTGTGCTGACCATCACCGAGATGCTGCGAAAAGAAAAGGTTGTCGGTAAGTTCGTTGAATTTTTCGGTGAAGGCACCGCGTCGTTGTCCCTACCCGATCGGGCAACGATTGCCAATATGGCCCCAGAGTACGGAGCCACCATGGGGTTTTTTCCAGTCGACGGCGTCACAGTGGACTTCATGCGGGCCACAGGCCGCACCACCGAAGAGGTCGATGCGTTTGAGGCTTACTTCAAAGCGCAGGATCTTTTCGGTGTCCCAAAAGCTGGCCAGATCGATTACACGAAATCGGTCTCGCTGGATCTCTCCAGCATCAAGCCCTCGGTGGCCGGCCCGAAGCGGCCCCAGGATCGTATTGAGTTATCGAGCCTGAAAAAGACATTCGGGGAGCTGTTCTCCAAGCCCGTTGCAGAAAACGGCTTCGCACAGCCAGCAGCAGCATTGACCAAGCGGCTCAAAGCCGGTGACGCAGAAATTGGCAATGGCGATGTACTCATTGCCGCCATTACATCGTGCACCAACACATCGAACCCCGGCGTCTTGCTCGCGGCGGGTCTGCTTGCGAAAAAAGCAGTCGAAAAGGGCCTTTCGGTGAAGTCGCACATCAAGACCTCACTTGCGCCAGGAAGTCGCGTTGTCACGGAATACCTCACCAAGGCAGGCCTGCTGCCTTACCTGGAGAAGCTGGGTTTCGCAGTCGCTGCCTATGGCTGCACCACCTGCATCGGCAACGCCGGGGATCTGCGCCAGGAATTCAATGATGCGATCGTAAAAGAAGATCTTGTTTGTGCGGCTGTTCTCTCCGGAAACCGTAATTTTGAGGCCCGCATTCATCCCAATCTTCGTGCCAACTTTCTCGCGAGCCCACCACTGGTGGTGGCCTATGCGATTGCTGGAACCGTGCTCAAGGACCTCAGTACGGAACCGGTCGGACAGGGCAGTGCCGGACCGGTTTATTTAAAGGACATCTGGCCTTCCAGCCAAGAGATTGCTGCCGTGATGGGCTTTGCAATGGATGCGCAGACCTTCCGGCGCCTTTATGGCGACTTAACCAAGGACCACCATCTGTGGAACAACATCAAAGGGACGGCGGGCCAGGTCTACGACTGGCCCAAGTCCACTTACATTGCCCGGCCGCCGTTTTTTGATGGTTTTTCAATGTCGCCAAAGGCGACGGGCTCGATACAAAAGGCGCGTGCGCTAATGATTCTGGGTGATTCCGTAACGACAGACCACATTTCACCTGCGGGATCTATCAAGGAGGCCTCACCGGGCGGTAAATATCTGATTGAAAACGGTGTGGTCAAAGCGGACTTTAATTCTTATGGATCACGTCGGGGCAATCATGATGTGATGATGCGGGGCACATTTGCCAACGTGCGCATCAAAAACCTGATGCTTCCCCCCAAGGCCGACGGCACCCGCGAGGAAGGCGGTCTAACGCTTTTCCAACCAAGCGGCGAAAAGATGTTTATCTACGACGCCGCCATGAAGTATCAGCAATCCGGAGTGGCCACTGTTGTGGTGGGTGGCGAAGAGTATGGCACTGGCTCATCGCGCGATTGGGCCGCGAAGGGTACTCAGCTTCTGGGGGTAAAGATGGTAGTGGCGCGCAGTTATGAGCGCATTCATCGCTCCAACCTCGTGGGCATGGGCGTGCTTCCGCTTCAATTCAAAGGCTCGGACAGCGCACAGAGTCTCGGCTTGGAGGGCACAGAGACATTTGATGTCGAGATTCCCAATGGGCTTCAGCCTCAACAGGATCTGACTTTGGTGATCACCCGCAGAGATGGCGTCCAGCAGCGGGTAACCGTGCTGTGCCGAATTGATACCCCCATCGAGGTCGACTACTACAAACACGGCGGAATCCTGCCTTATGTGCTCCGCGAGCTGATGGCAGCCTAAACCATCGCCTATTGATCAGGGCGCCCAGGGTCGAATGCCCCTGGGCGTTTTTCATTGCACCACTGGCGTTGCATAGCCTGAGATGAACTCCTTGGCTGGTCCACCCTCCACGGGAAAGACATGACGTGCTGTGCTGCCGATATCTCCGCCATAGACATGGATGCTAATCGACACCTGATCACGATGAGCATTCATGACCCGATGAACATCGCCATGATGGGCCGAGACAATACTGGTGTCTCCCGGTGAGAGTATCTCGAGGGGGCCCTCTGGCGAGGGAATACCATCGTCGCCAATCACATAGCGTTGTGAGTGCTCTTGGCCGCGCAGCATTCCAATCACGCCCCAGATGGTGTGGTCGTGCACCGGAGTGGACTGGCCGGGGCCCCAAACAAAACTCACCACTGAAAATCGACCCCGCGGATCGCAGTGCAGGCAGTACTGCTGGTAATACTGGGAATGGGGTGCAGCGTAAGCGGCCGGCAGCCAGTTATCTTCGCGAACCAGCGCTGCCAGAAGGCTGCTCACCTGATTAAGAAAATGCGGTGATCCCTGCTCGACGGTCTCATCGAGCAAGGCTTCGAGAGCCGCCACAAAGCGATCGAGTCTCTCCAGTTTGGACATCGGGAAGTTGGCGGACATCTTGACTCCTCCTTTGATGTCATTATCCCGCGATCCGCTCAGCGGAGGGGCTTTTGCACCGCATAACGACACCGACTTTCGGCTGTCGCTCAAGTAAACTTCGCCCTACTGCCTTTACTTTCGATTTGGATTCATTATGAAAAAATCCCCCTCCTCCCGCCGCGGCAGAGCCTCGCGCGAGGCCGATGCCCTAATTGAATTTGCCGAGGGCTTGGCTCAGTCCGGCAGCCGTGCAGAGGATCACTTCTGGGAATCACGGCTTGAGCGTGAGATCGAGTCGCTGCTCAAGACCGGCGATGAGGGGTCACTGAATGCTGCCTTGGATCGGCTTGCTGACCGCGAGTCGCGGGCGTACGAGGAACTGGCAGACGCCATCGAAGGCCGTGTTGAGCACGCGTTAGCGGCCACCTCGGATGGTGAGCGCGATGTATTGCTCTTTGCGGCCCCGGTGTTGGCTTGGTCGCGTATGCCACTGCCAACGCGGCCAGTTCCGGCAGCGATCGTGAAATCGACCCGCAATGCGCTGATGGAAACTGTATTTACAGCCACCGCTGATGTCACCTTGGCGAATTATTTGTTTTCACCGGATCAGTTGCCCGAAACCTTTTGCGACACCTCAGAGCTTCGGCAGACGCTGACCCAGACCTTGAGCGAGGGTTTGTTGAAGGTGGACCCTGCCTCGCTCAAAGAGACCGCACAGTTTCTCGCCGATCAGCGCTATCTCATTGGGGTCGTCTCTGCGCCGCGTGGAGAAGCCATCTTCCGTTGGCAGTCCGGTGATGCAACCCGCGAACAAGTGGCCGAGCGCTGGGTGCAGGCAAGCCAAGAGGCTTTGGCCCCACTGCTGCCCGCCTGTGCGTTTGAAAGCATGCTGCCACGGGCCTATTACGTGGCCTGCCGAGATGCCGATCGATCAGCCCGTCCATTTTCCATTCGAGCCTCAGTCGCCTTTCTGGCCACCACGCTGGGCGTAACCCCGAATGCGCTGGTCGCCGTGATCGGCGGCTGCTACAACCGGCAGCTCGAGGAGTATCGAATTGGATTCGCGGTTGCTGAGGAGGAGGAAGTCATCCACGGCGTGGTCTGGCCACTGCTCGGCGCAGAGGACGAAATGAGCGATGTTGCAGAGGAGATTGAGACCACGCTGCGCGACGCCGGGCTGCAACGGATTCTTATGCTCAGGCAGCGCCTGCCGATGGAATACTGTGATGACTGCGGCGCTCCGCTGTATCCCAATGAGGATGGTGAAATGGTCCATGCAGAGCTGCCCGATGTCGCGGAGCAGCCCAGTCAGCATCTGCACTAATTGGCTGGCGAGTATCTCAGGGTCGCGAAGATTCCTCGGGGCGGAGTGTTGTAGCCATACACCAGTTGATAATCGCGGTCGAGCGCATTCTCCAGGCGAACCCTGACCTGCCATTGGGGATCCAAGCGCAGGCCGACATAGAGATTCAAGACAGCGTAAGGCTCCAGTCGTACCGTTCCATCCATTCGATCCCCAGAGACAATCAGGCGGCCGCCCAGCTCATACCGCCCGCGCGCCGAAGAGAGATCCAGTGAACCGTACTCTTTGGCCCGCCGCGCTAGTCGGGCTCCCGTCTGCGCGTTTCGCGGATCCTGAGAGACTGCTGAAAGCTTGACGCGAAACTCGCCCAGCTGGGCTCCATAGTTCAGCTCCAGGCCGCGATTTTCCACGCGGCCGACGTTGATGTAGGTGCTGTTGGCGTAAACAATCGCGTTGTGGGTATTGGACTCAAAGTGCACCAGCCTGAGCGCGCCCAGGCTCGTGGTGACAGAGATTCCCAATTCAGAGGCGCTGTGCTCCTCTGGCCGAAGACCCGGATTGCCACCCCAGCCGTAAAGCTCCCCCGTTGCCGGCGCCCGAAACGCTGTCGACATTGAGGCGGTGAGCCGAACAAAATCGGATGCCGCGAAACCAACACCAGCAAGCCAAGTGCTCGCGCTCTGGGTGGCTTTCGAGCCGCTTGACACTCCGGAGACCTCGTCGACCCGGGTATTGGCCTGCACATCCAGCCGTCCAGCGCGAGCGCTGTAGCCCAAGTAGCCTCCGAGCTGCTGCCGCTCATGCCTTGAGCCCCGGCTTGAAGTGTCGGATGCAATCGACTCCAGGCCAAAAATGATTGCTCCGTTTCGCAGCGCCGCAGTATTGTCAACACGCAGCGAGTTCTGCTGCCCCCGAATTCTTCCGCCGTTTACCTCGGAGAGCTGAGACGCGTTCTTATAATCAAGATAGAGCAAGTCCGAGTGGGTCAGGCTGACATTGGACAGCACGTCGGGAAGTAGTCGTAAGCGTGAGTACAACGTCAAGTCTGAGGAGTTGGTCTTCAGTTGATGCGTATCCGACGCTACTGCAAAGCCGCTGTCATAATCGACCGCACTTTGGATACTGTTGGCAGACAGCCCCACGCTTACTTGTGGGCTCAGGTCATGGTCCACGCGTGCAAAGATCGACTCTCGGTGAAACTGATCTCGATCGGGATTCACGGCCGAATTCTGTCGATGGGTCATTGCCGAGAATCCGCCGCTTTGAAAGCGCTGGAAAGACAACTGATATCGGGTCGCGGCCAACGAGGTGTTGACTCGTGCGAAGAGGTCATACGTATTAAATGAGCCGGCCGATAACGCCGCCTGGACACCCGGTCCAGTGCCCGGCGCTCGGGTGTAGATATTGATCACCCCGCCAATTGCAGATTCGCCATACAGCGCCCCCACGTTTCCTCGCAGGATCTCAATGCGGTCAATCATGTTTAACGGAATATCGATCAGCTTGATGGTGCCAATCTGATCGGTTTGCGCTCTGACGCCATCAATGAACACTGCCGCACTGACACTGTTTTGTCCGCGCAAGAAGATCGATGAAACAGTGCCTGGCCCTCCGTTTCGCCCGATCTCAACACCCGCCTCCCCCTGGATCAGATCAATGAGCGTGGGGGCGCCCGATCGCTCAATCTCCTCTCGCGAGATCACCGTCAGGCTTGGGATGACATCCGCCAGGGGCTGTTCGACGCGTGCCGCACTCACCACCACTGGGTTCAAGAGGGGCAGCTGTCGCTCGGAAAAGCTGGCCGGACTTCGGGTCTGGGCCAATGCAGTGTTCAGGCTTAGCGCCAGCAGACTCAGGGCCGACAACACGCGGGCCAACAACAGGAGGGGGGACATGATTACCCTTTCTTGTCCCCAGTCCCCGAGGCGACAAAAAGCATTCACGTCGCGGGCCGGTATCCAGACTTCGGTTGCTTCCCGTTTTATTGGGACGGTGACTCAACGCCTTCCCAGGGCACCCTCACCCCAGTGGCCGGCCCCGAACAACTGGGCCGCCTTGAGACACCACAACCGTTACTGTTTCGGGGAAAGCGCCGGATTCACACCGGCTTCCCGTTTAACCTGCGCTCAGCAGGCACCACGTGACGGCGTTTGACCAATTTCAAACTGATTCGAGTGTAATGCTTTGCGACCGCTCCGCATTGTCTCGCCTTACGAGTGAATCAGATTTTTTGACCTAGACAGATTTCCGATATCTATTTTGCAAATAGTCGGTCGGGATGCGCCATCGCTTTGAATTCAATTGCGTTGCCAGAGGGATCGAGAAAGAACATGGTGGCTTGCTCCCCGACCTCTCCTTTAAATCGAATGTACGGCTCAATTACAAACTGAATACCGGCAGCCTTCAGCTTGTCTGCCATCTCCTGCCATTCGGGCATCGACAGCACAATACCGAAGTGGCGCACCGGCACCTGTTTACCATCAACTTCGTTTTGTGGGTCGTTGACCGCACCACCCTTTGCAAGATGGGCCACGATTTGGTGGCCGTAAAGATTGAAGTCGATCCACTCATCCGAGCTGCGGCCCTCTGGGCAGCCCAGTAGGCCGCCATAAAACGCGCGGGCCTTGTGCAGGTCATCAACAGGAAACGCCAAATGAAAAGGATGCATCACCACTCTCCGCTACCGAACTCAATGTAGGAACGCACTATCGGACCACCATTTCAATGAAGGCCTTCGAGCGCTCAATCGTTGGGGCCAAGAAGGAAAGCCGATCGGAGAGGCTCGCCACAAGACTGGAATGGCTCACAAGGCCAAAGGGGCCGTCAAACACCTCCATCTTGACATAGACTCCCGCTGCTCGCAGGCGCTCGGCCAAAGTTGCCGAGTTGATCTGCGGATCCACCAAAGGATCCCGCTTGGCCGACAGCAGCAGCATCGGTGGGGAGGCTGCCGATACATGCTCAATAGGCTGTGTGTCGCGGGGGGTGTTGGGCCAGTTGAAGGCCCGCTGGGCTGCAGGCATTTGAATCGGCAAGAAATTAACGGGGGAAGATAGCCCAATAACACCGCGAATTCGGAGTCGCTCGGATTCCGACAGCCACCGGGAATCGGTGGCAAGGCTGATGGCGTTATAGGCACCAGCGGAATGGCCGGCCAGCACGATACGCTGCGCATCTCCGCCAAAACGTTCGGCCTGCTCGATCACCAGCCGCAACGCCTGCGCGCTATCTTGAACAAAACCCGGATAGGTGACCTCCGGCGTAAGTCGATAATCCGGAATGGCAACCAAGTATCCCAAATCATTAAAGGTTCTCGCTATAAAGCCATAGTCATGCCGCGAACCACTCTCCCACGCGCCACCATAAAAAAACACAATCACTGGCACAGGGCTTATCGCCGGATTACGCGACGCGGGATAGAACTCGACGCGCTGTCGCGCCGAGGGCCCGTAACTCAGGGTGACCGAGGCCGTCTGCGGGGATTTGGAAATCACATTCAAAACATCCAGGCTTGAGCAGCCCGAAAGAAACCCTGCGCTGAGCGCTGCAACCACCCACCGAAACTGCATCATGGAGTTTGAACGATGAACCTCAGGAGAAAATTGAAATGGTCGGGGCGAGATGATTCGAACATCCGACCCCTTGCACCCCATGCAAGTGCGCTACCAGGCTGCGCTACGCCCCGACCGAACCAGCGATTATAGCCGAGGCCCACTGCCCTTCAGGATCTGCAGGACTGCAGCCAACTCACCGCGCAGGTCATTCGGTGCGGGCGGTAAAGAATTCATCATTGGTGCGGAGTCGCTGCGTGGTGGGCCAGCATCACCATTCGTGCGGCCCTCCATCAATTGATTGCGGGCGCCGCTGATGGTGAAACCCTGATCGTAGAGCAGCTCGCGAATTTTGCGAATCAGTAGAACCTCGTGATGCTGATAGTAGCGACGATTCCCACGCCGCTTCATCGGCCGCAGCTGGGTAAACTCCTGCTCCCAATAGCGCAGCACATGGGGCTTCACCGCGCAGAGTTCACTGACCTCGCCGATGGTGAAATAGCGCTTTGCCGGAATCGGCGGCAGCAGGGGCGAGGCGACGCGACTATCCATCGTGTTTTAGTCTGAGTTGCTCAGGCTCGGGGGCCTCTAACCAAGACTGGGCTCGTCATCGGCATAAGCATCCAGTGGCTTTTTTGATGGGTCCTGGACATACGACTTGAGTTTCTGACTGGCATGGAAGGTCACCACGCGCCGCGCAGCGATCGGAATTTCCTCGCCCGTCTTGGGATTGCGGCCAGGCCGCTGCGGCTTATCGCGAAGCTGAAAATTTCCGAATCCAGATAGCTTCACGCTGGTACCGTCAACCAGAGTTTCTCGGATTTCTTCAAAAAAGATATCGACGACCTCTTTGGCCTCACGTTTATTCAGGCCCACCACCTCAAATAGCAAATCAGCGAGCTCAGCCTTGGTCAGGCTGTCGTCGGGTGACTTTAAGCCCGCGTGTTCGAGCAGCCGGGGCAATGCCTCCCCTGCGGGTGGAGACGACATCGCAACGGGCGTCGGGCCCGATAAGGTCTTCGAATCGAAGTGCACGTTTCAGAATCAGGACCGGAGTCGAGCGGCGAATTCAACCTGCATCAATTTGATGATGTCGGCCATCAGCTGATCAACCTCAGCATCCTGTAGTGTTGCCTCAGGACTTTGCAGTATAAATCGGAAAGCAAGGCTTTTTTCCTTTTCGGACAATCCTTTACCTCGATATTCATCAAAACACTTGACATTAGTAATCCAAGACCCTTGTTTTGACTGGTTTTTTAGGTGATTGATCCGGTCCAAGATGGCCCCGGCCGGGGTCTCGAGGCCAACGACCAAGGCCAGGTCTCGAATGACCGGGGGGAACTTTGAGGGCTCCTCTGGCCGGGGCACAGTGGCCTGAGACAGTGGCTCCAATTCGAGCTCAAAAACAATCGGGGCCCCGGCAAGCTCCAGGCGCTGCACTAGACGGGGATGGAGTTCTCCGATGAATCCCGCCGGCTTACCGCCAATCATGACCTCGGCGCTGCGGCCCGGATGAAGGGCCTGATGCCCCGCGCCCAGTTTCCGGGTGGTGAGCACGGCAGGCGCCGCGAGGCGCTGCAAATCACCCTTCACATCAAAAAAATCAACTGGCCTTGCCGCTAACCCCCATTGCTCGTCGGCAGCAAAACCAAATGCCACACCCGCAAGACGCAAAGGCTGACGGATACCCGCAATGGCCCAGTCCCCTGACTGCTGGGCGGGATCATCATGATAAGTCCGGCCGATCTCAAAGAGCCGAACTCGCAATGCCTTGCGATTCAGGTTGGCAACCGTGGCTTCGAGCAATCCCGGCAATAGACTCGGTCGCATCACTGACTGATGCGACGCCATTGGGTTGAGCAGCCGAAGAGGCGATGCGCCCGCAAGAAAGGGCTCCGCCTGCTCGTCACTGATAAAACTATAGGTGATCGCTTCGACATAGTCTGCAGCCACCATCCGATCGCGCAGCTGCATTGATGATCGGCTTGCCTCGTGCCGCGAAAATATCGCTGCGGTCGCACGTGGGGGATGGGCAGGAATGCGCTCAAAACCATGGATGCGGGCCACTTCTTCAATCAGGTCCTCCTCGATCTCGAGATCGAATCGGAATGAGGGCGGCGTGACACGAATGACCTCCCCCGCCCCTGACTTTGACATCTCAGCCGCCAAGCCGAGCCGAGAGAAGATAGTCAAACAATCCTGCGCGGTCACCGCAATCCCAAGCACCTTGCAGCAGCGGGCAACACGCATGGAGACCGGCGCACGGTCGGGCACCCCCAGGGTCTGATCATCCATCGGACCCGGCGCCCCGCCGCAGATGCTTTGAATAAGATGGGTGATGTAATCGACATGGGCGACCGTGGTTTCCCAGTCAACGCCGCGTTCAAAACGATGGCCCGCCTCGGTGCTAAACCCAAAACGCCGTGCGCGGCCGCGAATTGAATCAGGCCACCAGAATGCAGCCTCGATATAGACATTTTTAGTGTCAAGGGAGACGGCGGTGGCATGCCCACCCATGATTCCCGCCATCGACTCGGGGCCATGGTCATCGGCAATCACACCCACAGATGGATCCAGCGTGAACTCTTGCTCATTCAAGAGCTTGATGCTCTCGCCAGGACGGGCCCAGCGCACCACGAGTGGCCCGCGAATTTTATCGGCATCAAAAATATGGCTCGGCCGGCCAAGTTCAAGCATGACGTAGTTTGAAATATCAACAAGTGCCGAGATCGATCGCTGGCCGGCCTGCTCGAGCCGGCTGCGCATCCAATCCGGCGTGACGGCGTTGGCCTGAACGCCCTTGACGATGCGGCCCGAAAAGCGGCCACACAGATCTGCAGCCTCAATCCGCACGGGAACCTTGTCGGAAACAGTCGGCACTACAGACGGCCAGCTCGCTGTGGTCAGGGGGGCTGACGTCAACGCCGCAACCTCGCGGGCTACGCCAGCGATGGATAAACAATCCGCGCGATTTGGCGTGAGCTTGATCTCCAATACACGGGCATCAAGATTCATGGCCTCGCGCAGGTTCTTGCCGAGCGTCGCTGAAAATGATTCGGGCAAAGCGAGCAGGCCCTCGGCGTCCTCGGAGATGCCGAGCTCCTTCGCCGAGCAGAGCATGCCCTGGCTCTCGACTCCGCGCATTTTCGCCCGCTTTATCTTGAAGCCGCCTGGAAGCACGGCGCCTTCAGTGGCGCACGGCGCAACCATACCCGCCTCTACATTCGGTGCACCGCAGACAATCTGCAGCATGTCCGGCTGTCCGATATCCACGGTGCAAACGCGCAGCCGATCGGCATCCGGGTGCGGCGTGACTGCGGTGACACGGCCAATTACGACGCCTGAAAATTCGGGCGCAAGGGGAAGCGAATCCTCGACCTCAAGGCCCGCCATGGTGAGTGCATTGGCCAGCGCCTCGGAATCGATTGGCGGGTTGACCATCGCCCTTAGCCACTGCTCAGGAACGCGCATCTTGAGATGTCCTTAGGCAAATTGGCGCAAAAAGCGCAGATCGTTATCAAAAAATAGACGGAGGTCTGAGATGCCATAACGCAGCATGGTCATGCGCTCAAGGCCAGTGCCAAATGCGAAGCCGATGTAGCGTTCGGGATCAAGCCCGAAATGGCGCACCACTTTTGGATGCACCTGCCCTGAGCCCGCAATCTCGAGCCAGCGGCCTTTGAGCGGACCAGACTCAAAGCGCATATCAATCTCGGCCGAGGGCTCGGTGAACGGAAAAAATGACGGACGAAAGCGCACCTGCAGCTGGTCCGTTTCATAAAAACGCTGAAGAAAATCGGTGTAAACACCCTTCAGGTCTGCAAACGAAATGTGCTCATCAATCCATAGGCCCTCGACCTGATGAAACATGGGTGAGTGGGTCGCATCGCTATCCACCCGATACGTGCGGCCTGGAGCGATCACCTTTATCGGTGGCTTGTGGGTCCGCGCATAGCGGACCTGCATCGGACTGGTGTGGGTACGCAGTAAGAGCGGCAGGCCAGTCTCATCTTTTTTCTCAAGATAAAACGTATCCTGCATCGACCTGGCCGGATGGTTCTCAGGATTATTCAAGGCCGTGAAATTCATCCAGTCGGTCTCAATCTCGGGACCATCGGCCACATCAAACCCGATTGACTGAAAGAGCTCCTCGACCCGACGCCAGGAACGAATGACAGGATGAATCGCACCCACGGCGTGACCGCGGCCATCCTGAGAGACATCGATCGCTTCGGCCGCCAGCCGGCGATTCAGCTCAGACTCGGCAATGGACGCCCGCCGATTCGCGAGCAGAGATTCGATCTGCTGCTTCACGCCATTGATCGCGGCGCCAAGCGTTTTCTTGGTTTCGGCATCAGCCTTGCCAAGGGCCTTGAGCTGCTCGGTCAGCGCACCGTTTTTTCCAAGAAAGAGGGCCTTGGCATTTTCCAGGGCTGCCGAATCAGCAGCCTGAGAAAACGCCAATTCCGCTTCTTCAACGAGACGCGCGAGTTCGGTCATCGCCAGTGACGGGTCTAGCTAGCCTGCCGACGAAAACGCGGCTACTTCGCCAGGGCGGCTTTTACAGAGGTGACGATGGCGGCAAAGGCAGCCTTGTCCATCACTGCCAGATCGGCAAGCACCTTGCGATCCAGCTCGATGTTGGCCTTCTTTAGACCAGCCATGAATCGGCTGTAGTTGATATCCAGTGTGCGGCAGGCTGCGTTGATCCGCGTAATCCAGAGGGCACGAAATACGCGCTTGCGATTACGACGATCCCGATAGGCGTACTGGCCAGCACGCATGACCGCCTGTTTGGCGACACGGAAGACATTATTGCGGCGACCACGAAAGCCTTTGGCGCGGGCCAAAATTTTCTTGTGGCGTGCTCGGGCGGTTACTCCACGTTTAACGCGAGGCATGACAGTTCTCCTTTAGGCGTAAGGCATCATGTCGCGGACACGCTGGATGTCCGATTCATGCACGGTCAATGTGCCACGCAGCTGACGCTTATTTTTGGTCGTCCGCTTGGTCAGAATGTGACGCTTGGTCGCGTGCGCGCGTTTGATCGACCCGCTTCCACGGGCCTGAAAGCGCTTCGCAGCGGCTTTCTTGGTCTTCATTTTGGGCATCTAAAGCTCCGTTTTTAAACCTGCTCAGGTGGCTGCAGCATGACTGCGAAGCACTTTGACAACCTGGCGAGGCAAATTTCTCACTTCTACAACAACTACAAATAAAACTACTTCTTCTTTTTCGGGGCCATCACCATCACCATCTGACGGCCCTCCAGTTTGGGCATCTGCTCCACCTGGGCAAACTGCTCAAGGTCGGTTCTGAGGCGCTCAAGCTGACGAACCCCGTACTCCTGGTGGACCATTTCTCGGCCCCGAAAACGTAAGGTGATTTTCACCTTATCGCCTTCCTCGAGAAACCGCAGCAAATTGCGCAGTTTCACCTGGTAATCATTTTCATCCGTGCCGGGCCTGAACTTGACCTCTTTAACCTGAATGATTTTCTGCTTCAGCCGTGCATCGTGGGCTCGTTTCTGCTCTTGGTACTTGAACTTGCCGTAGTCCATGAGCTTGCAGACTGGCGGCTCGGCCTGGGGTGCGATCTCGACCAGATCGACTTCGGCCTCATCGGCCATGCGGATTGCTTCTGGGACTCTGACGATACCAAGGGCTTCGTTATTCACTCCAACCAGCCGGACTTCGGGCGCTGTTATTTCACCGTTGATGCGATGCGAACGTTCTGTAGCGATTATTCTTTTCCCTATAACAATTAAAAAAACGAAGACGCCTTATTGCCGCGATCGAAGCTCTGCGTTGAGCCGATCGGCAAAGGCGTCTACGGTCATGGCCCCCAGGTCCTTCCCCCCGCGGGCCCGAACGGTCACCTGGGAGGACACCCGCTCCTGATCGCCAACGACCAGAATAAAGGGCACCTTTTGAAGACTTAACTCTCTGATTTTAAGGGAGATTTTCTCCCCTCGCAAATCTGCTTCGA
>JAGWWC010000096.1 GCA_018970545.1 Betaproteobacteria bacterium
CTGAAGGCGGGATTTTGAGCCCGCCCAGCAGCTTGAAGATTTCACGATAGGTCACGATGGCGGAGGTATACGAGCCCTCGCGCTGATAGGCAGTGGCCAGTGCGGCCAGCACTTGAATGGTCTGGGGTCCATCGCCGTGTAGCTGTCGGCGTTCAGTAAGCGACGAGTTGAAGTAAGTCTCGGCAGCCGAGAGGCGGCCACTTGCTGAACTGATTTTTCCCAGGGTCAGCAAAATGTCGGCACGCCAGCCCTTGGGCAATTCTTTGTGAGTGTTAAAGATCGTGAGGGCCTCGGTTGCAGTGACGGAAGCAAGGCTGAGATCTTCTAGATTCAGTGCCATGTTGGCCACCAGATTCAGCGCTAGCCCGAGTTCGCCGCGCTCAAGGTAGTCATCGGAGAATTCCTCGCCGTAACCGGCAATTGCACCAAGATTCAGTCGGGGTGCAGAGAGTTGACGACGCCAGGCATCGACTGCATTGAGTCCTGCCCGAAGGCCGGCTTCGTAGTCGCCTTGATTCGCAGCGTGAAAACCATAGTAGGAAAAAAGTCGGGCCCGATCCGCATCGCGCGGCGAGTTCTGAATAATGGCGCTTGCCCGATTAAAAAGTATCTCAGCTTCTTCTTTGCGGCCACGGTTGCTGAGACTGAGCGCAAGATCCATCAACGTATCTGCAATCGCTGAATCGTTCTCGCCCAGCAATCGAGTCTGAATGGTGAGCGCCTCGCGCAGCATTCGTTCTGCTTCGCCATCCAGCCCTTGCGCATTGGCAGCCCGCGCGCCTTGGACCAGGCCGGAGAAACGCTCCAAGTCTGCGGGTGTTACCAGCGGTACCGGCCGGCCAAATAGTGCCCGCAGCAGATCAAGCCACTCTGAACTGGGCCGATTCTCGGCCTTGGGGTGAAGCGCGCCGACCATGGTCGGTAGGGCAGCAGGTGGCCCATCCACAAAGCGCACGACCGAGTTACTCGCACTCATCGCAACAATTTTCGGCCAGCCACCGTTATTGAGACGGCAGCCCATCAGCCCAATGGACTGGCCCTCAAATTCACGCATGGAGATTTTTTCGCAGCTCATCTGCCGCAGCATCACACTGCCGACCGAGCCGGATTGTATTGCCTGCAGAAACAGTTGTGGATCAGATTTTATTTTGTCGGTATTGGCGCGAACATGATGAAGGGTGCCGGTCGCCGTGTTGCCGCACATAATGGCCCGATCCTTGGGCAGGCCACGCTGGGGCGCCGTGTCATCGACTGGCGTGGAGTAGCAGCGCTCCTCAGATAGGCTATTCAATAGCCACTCGGCATCGCCTTCGGATTTCTCGGGTGTCGACGGGCTCGCACCATCGGTGGCCTGGGTGCGAGCAGCGTTCGCCGCACGCTCCGCCTCGAGTCGCACGGCTTCCGCTTGGCGGGCCGCTTCCGCTTGCGGCGCGCTTTGCGCGCGGACGTCGAAGCTCCACAGGGTGAGCGACATGGCGGCAAGGCACAGCACCGATCGCACTTTTCTCTGTGTGTTGATGATCATCATGATCTACCAGCGCCCGGAGTTGCCTTGAAGTGATACACGTTGTTCGGCGGCCTGACGTCCAACGGGCCGAGGGGGAGCGGGGACCTGAACACTGACCACTGGCGAGACTGCAACGGTTCGTCCGGTCGCTCGCTGCGTTTGGCTGGCGGGCGGCGGCGGGGGTGGCGGCGCCGCTGAGGCGAGTGTTCGATCGCCCGCGTCGGCAGTATCGCGGGGCGTGGGTGGCTTCTCGGTTGCAACTGGCGAGGGTGGCGGCGCCACGACTGGCGGTGGCGGCGGCGGAGCCGCCGCTGCAGAAGGAGTTGTTGAGGCGGGAGCAGATGCCGCAGGCGCTGGGGCCGCAGAGGGGCTTGGCGCGGGAGTTTGAGCTGCAGCTGCAGTCGAGGGCGCAGCTGGTGCTGGCGATGGCGCGGGTGATGCTGACGCAGCTGCTGGAGCGGGCGTGGGTGAAGCAGCAGGAGCAGGTGCGGGCGATGGGGCTGATGTTTCCGCGCTTGAAGTTGTAGCCGGGCTAGATCCCGGGCCCTGCGAGCCTGCGGAGGAAGCAGTTCCGCCCGACTCCGAAGTTGTCGAGGCGGGGCCTGACGGAGCCGGTGTGGGCGACGGTGAGGCAGCAGGGGTACCGGCAGCCGCAGGCGTAGGCGAAGTAGCGGGAGTACCTGCCGCCGCAGTTGTAGGAGTTGGAGATGCTGTGAGTGTCGGAGTTGGTGATGCGACCGGACTGGCTACTGGCCCCGCTCCCAGACCCGTTACTGGCGATACAACCGGACTAGCTACTGTCGCTGGCCCTAGACTCGTTACCGGCGATGTCAACGGACCAGTCGTGGCTAGCGTTGCCGTGAGCCCACCCGTCACGGCAGCAGTTGTTGAAACGATAGTTGCAACACGTACAACCGAAGCGACCTCGACGACCACCTTCGTAACCTCTTTTACCTGTTCCACCGCCGCAGGCCCGAGACCTGTCACCGGAGAGGTCACCGGGGGCGTTACTGTTGCAGGCCCGAGACCTGTCACCGGAGAGGTCACCGGGGGCGTTACTGTTGCAGGCCCGAGACCTGTCACCGGAGAGGTCACCGGGGGCGGCGTAGGATCCGGTTCGGGAGTTGGTGCGGGAGTTGGTGCGGGGATGACAACCGATAGGGTTAGCGGTGAGCTTGCCTTGTTTAGCCAACCGGCTGCGCCAGTAAACGCATTAGACGCTACAGAGATGACACTGCTCGTTGTGTTACTTGCCGTTGGAGTAAACGTGGCTTTATACGAATTACCGGAGCCGGAAAAGCTTGATAGCGTTCCGCCAGAAACCGAAACATCTGAGGAAATAAAATCACTGACGGGCTCGGACAGCGTGAATGTAATCAGAGCGGTTTGCCCGCTAGACAATGACGATTTGTCCGAAGTAACTGTGATTGTGGGACGAAGGGCAATAACAGAAAGCGTTTTTGCAGAGTTCTGGACGGTTATCTTTTGCCTATCGGCGTCGCTTAGGCTGGAGTCGGTCTTAATAGCGATACCGCCACCCGTACTGCCGCTTCCGACCTGAACCTGAGCCCCCAGGTTGACTGCTGCCGCAGCGACTTCGACATCACCTTTGGCAAACGAGATGGGACCCGGTGTGGGCGGCGAGGTCCCCGAACTTGCTTTCGCGCCGAAATCAAGCAGGCCGCCCGAAAAAAGCATTTTTCCCGAGCCCGGATTATTCGC
>JAGWWC010000097.1 GCA_018970545.1 Betaproteobacteria bacterium
GAATGGAGAACAGATCACAGAACAATTCCCAAAACACAAACAACGCGATCGTAAAGCCTGCGGGCGGCAGGATCTGCTGCATAAAATCTTCGCGAGTCATCAGTGCTTACCTCCGATAAGGGAGCGCAGCTCGTGAACGATTTCTTGAAACTCTTGGGTATAAGTGACCTCGAGGTCCCGCGGACGGGCCAAGGTTACCGAACACTTTTTCAGAATTCGGCCCGGACGATTCGACATGACATACACCGTATCGGCCAGAAAGACCGCCTCGCGCAGATCGTGAGTCACCAGCATCACCGTGACTTTGCGCTGGGCCTGAATATCACGAAGCGTGCACCAGAGTTCCTCTCGGGTAAAAGCGTCAAGTGCGCCAAAAGGCTCATCGAGCATCAGAATCTCTGGCTCGTGAATAAGCGCCCTGCAGATCGAGGCCCGCTGCTGCATGCCGCCGGAGAGCTGCCAGGGAAATTTTTCTGTAAAGCCGGTAAGCCCCACCGACTCCAGCAACTGCGTCGCTTTCTGCCGATACGCCGCCCGTTCTGAGCGAATACGGCTGCGATGAGGCTGAACAATCTCAAGAGGCAACAGCACGTTATCCACGCAAGTCCGCCACGGCAAAAGATTACTTGCCTGAAAGGCCATGCCGACTGATTTCAGGGGGCCCTTCACAGGCTGACCATCG
Source organism: Betaproteobacteria bacterium (assembly GCA_018970545.1). Taxonomy (GTDB): domain Bacteria; phylum Pseudomonadota; class Gammaproteobacteria; order Burkholderiales; family Burkholderiaceae_A; genus Lacustribacter. Next base: position 683 of record JAGWWC010000097.1, read on the forward strand.
ACGGCCAGCTTTCCAGAAAAAGGGGGATGCAGGCCCGAAATCAGTTTCATCAACGAACTTTTACCGCAGCCTGACGGGCCCACTACGGCGATGAACTCGCCTTTTTGAATGGTCAGACTGACATCTTCAATGGCCTTGGTGGCCTGTGCGCCTTTGCCATAAGCCAAAGCGATTTGATCAAGCTCGACGAGAACATCTTGCATAGCGATCTTATCCGGCTGAAGTGAGAGACCCCTGGCGCAGTCAGACTACCGAGCCAGGGGAATTTCTTTTAGCGAACGTTGCGCTGATCCCGCGGGGGCAGGAACTCGGCCGTGAAGATGTCGGCTGCTTTGGGCTTGTTGGTGTATTTGAAAGTCAGGCCAATCTGGTCGATGGACTTCTCCAGACGCTTCATATCCACACCACCAAAGCCATTTTTCTGGACATCGGGAGACACAAAATTGCGTGCGAGTGCAAGCTTTAAGCGCTCAAGCTCGACATCGCGATTGGCAATGGGATTGCGCTTCATCAGTGCGTTAATGGCGGTGTCCGGATTGCGGATCGTGTCTTGCACGCCGCGGATCGTGGCACGCACAAAGCCGGCAACTGCTTTTGGATTGGTACGGGCAAATTCCGGATTCACGATGATGACGTTGCCATACAGGTCGACGCCATGGTCACGCATCATCAGGACCACGATGTCGTCGTCTTTGATGCCGTTGGCCTTCAGGTTCATGTATGAGGAGAACCAAAATCCGGTGATCGCATCCACCTTGCCTTGGGCAAGCATCGGCTCACGAACTGGAAAGCCCACGTTTTCGATTTTTACCTTGGAGGCATCGATCTTGTTCGCATCCACGAAAATCGGCCACTGGGCGTAGGCGCCATCGGGGGCGGGAGCGCCGAGGATCTTGCCCTCGAGGTCCTTGGGCTTGGTGATGCCTTTGCTTTTTAGGGTCACGATCGAAAATGCCGGGGTGTCATAAATCATCGTGATGGCACGGATTGGGGCATTCTGAGGGTTATCCCGAAACTTGATCAGCGAGTTGATGTCCGCGAAACCAAACTGATAGGTGCCCGAGGCAACACGATTGATGCCCTCGACCGAGCCTGTGCCGGGATCGATGGTGACATCGAGGCCCTCTGCTTTGTAGTAGCCGCTATCAATGGCCACAAAGTAGGGAGCAGCAGGCCCCTCAAAGCGCCAATCTAGTGCAAAACGGACGGCGGTTTGCGCCATTGTGGTGCCGGCGAGTGCGGCAAGTGCAATTCCAGCAACAAATTTCTTGATACGCATACATCCTCCTTAACAATCGGTGAGCGCGGGCCGCTGAGCGAAAAAATTGAGCGCTTATTCTAACCTTGAAATCCCCGGCGCTGGCTGCGCAGCACAAGAAGTTGTGCCGTCACCGAGGCCGCGATGACAGCGGGTGATTTCCCGGAGATATCGGGCAGTCCAATGGGGCAAGTCACGGCAGAAAGCTCTTGCTCCGTGTGGCCGCGATCAAGCAGCCGCTGACGAAATTTTCTCCATTTGGTGTGACTGCCAATGAGGCCGATGAACGGAAAACAGTCAGGAGTTTCCCGACGGCGCAGCAATGCCGCGCGGATGACCTCAAAATCTTCAGCATGGGTGAAACTCATTACGAGTAGTGATGACGCTGCAGCCACTTCGGTGATGCTTGAAGCAACGTCATCGGCTGGCGTGATTGTGAGCCGAGGATGGACAAGCTGCGAAAAGACGCCCTCTCGGCTGTCGATCCAGGTGAGCATGAAGGGCAATGGCAGCAACGCACGTACGATTGCCTGGCCAACATGGCCCCCACCAATCAATGCAACGGGACTGCAGTTACCTGCCGGATCACCGAGATGTTCACTCAGCCAATGCGCGCGGTTTGCGCAATACGGGAGTGCTGTGAATCGAAGCCGCATCGCGCCGCCACAGCACTGGCCCAGCGATGCCCCCAGCTTGAATTCATGCTCCTGGGGCGGTGGCATCGGATTCGGTGTTGCTCGGAGAGTGCACAGCAGGGATCGGGCAATGTGAATCGACTGATATTCGAGATGGCCGCCGCCGATGGTGTTGAGCGCGAGCTCAGGCGTGACCAGCATCCAGGTGCCGCATGGGCGCGGTGTCGACCCACGGGTCTGAACGACTTCAATTGCCACCAGAGGCGACTGGCCGATGATGCCAAGACACTCGGAGAGATGAAGCTCTGTGCTCCAGCTTGAATCAAGGCCGAGCTGCATGTTGTGATTTCGCCTGATGCTGAAGAGAGAAAAACACGCGCTCTGGTGTTGCGGGAGCATCCAATGCAACCGGCGCGCTGCCCACCTGGCCAATGGCGTCGCGAATCGCCTCCCAAACGCTGATGGCAAGCATCAAGGGGGGTTCGCCCACTGCCTTGGAACGATAGATGGTGTCCTCGGCGTTCGGTCTTGGCCAAAACCAGACATTCAGCGACTTGGGAGTGTCTCCGGCTGCGGGGATTTTGTAGGTGCTGGGCGCATGAGTCG
>JAGWWC010000098.1 GCA_018970545.1 Betaproteobacteria bacterium
GGCAGTGCCGCTCGAGCTTTTTGTTCAACCACTGTCTTATTTGGAATGGAGTTCGAAATATGAAATTGCGTCCCCTGCACGATCGCCTCGTGATCAAACGCCTTGATAACGAGCGTAAAACCGCCTCAGGCATCGTGATTCCTGACAACGCCGCCGAGAAGCCCGATCAGGGCGAAGTGCTCGCGGTGGGCAACGGAAAGATCCTGGAAGACGGCAAAGTGCGCGCCCTGGATGTGAAAGTCGGCGACAAAGTGCTGTTCGGCAAGTACTCCGGTCAGACCGTCAAGGTCGACGGCGATGAGCTGCTTGTCCTGCGCGAAGACGATGTGATGGCCGTGATTGCCTAAGCGTGATCGCATCGCTTTCAGCAACCCGTTCATTTAGTGCGTTAAGAATTTTTATTGGAGATTAACAATGGCAGCAAAACAAGTAATGTTTAGCGATGATGCCCGCCACAAAATGGTGGCTGGGGTCAACATCCTTGCAAATGCAGTAAAGGTCACCCTCGGCCCCAAAGGCCGCAATGTCGTGCTGGAGCGTTCTTTTGGCTCACCCACCGTCACCAAGGACGGCGTCTCGGTGGCCAAAGAAATCGAACTCAAAGACAAGTTTGAAAACATGGGCGCCCAGATGGTGAAGGAAGTAGCCTCCAAGACCTCCGACTCCGCAGGTGATGGCACCACCACGGCCACCGTATTGGCTCAGGCCATCGTGCGTGAAGGCATGAAGTACGTTGCCGCTGGCATGAACCCGATGGACCTCAAGCGCGGCATCGATAAAGCGGTTGGCGCGATCACCGAAGAACTCAAAAAGATCAGCAAGCCATGCACTACTTCCAAAGAAATCGCCCAGGTGGGCGCGATCTCCGCCAACTCCGATCAGGAAATCGGCGACATCATCTCCCAGGCGATGGAAAAAGTGGGCAAGGAAGGCGTGATTACCGTCGAAGACGGCAAGTCCCTGAACAACGAGCTTGATGTGGTGGAGGGTATGCAGTTTGATCGCGGCTACCTCTCGCCTTATTTCATCAATAACCCCGAAAAGCAGATTGCTGTGCTGGATGACCCGTTCATCCTGCTGCACGACAAGAAGGTCTCCAATATCCGCGATCTTCTGCCCGTACTGGAGCAGGTCGCCAAGGCTGGCCGTCCGCTGCTGATCGTTGCCGAAGAGGTCGAGGGCGAAGCCCTGGCCACCCTGGTGGTGAACAACATGCGTGGCATTCTGAAGACTGTTGCTGTAAAAGCGCCGGGCTTTGGTGATCGCCGCAAAGCGATGCTCGAAGACATGGCCATCCTGACCGGCGGCGTCGTCATCTCGGAAGAGACCGGCATGTCGTTAGAAAAGGCGACCTTAAATGACCTGGGCCGTGCCAAGCGTGTCGAAATCGGCAAAGAAAACACCACGATCATTGATGGCGCAGGCGATGCCAAAAACATCGAGGCCCGCGTCAAGCAGATCCGTGTTCAGATCGAAGAGGCCACCAGCGACTACGATCGCGAGAAACTCCAAGAGCGTGTTGCAAAACTCGCTGGCGGTGTTGCCGTGATTCGTGTTGGCGCTGCCACCGAAGTCGAGATGAAAGAAAAGAAAGCCCGTGTGGAAGATGCACTCCATGCGACCCGCGCTGCTGTGGAAGAGGGCATCGTGGCAGGCGGCGGCGTTGCGCTGCTGCGTGCACGCGCCTCGGTTGCCGTCAAGGGCTTAAACGCAGACCAGGAAGCAGGCATCAAGATTGTGATGCGTGCAGTGGAAGAGCCGCTGCGCCAGATCGTGGCCAACTGCGGCGAAGAGGCCAGCGTGGTCGTGAGCAAGGTGCTTGAGGGCAAAGGCAGCCACGGTTACAACGCGGCTTCTGGTGAATATGGCGACATGCTCGCGATGGGTGTGGTGGATCCCACCAAGGTGACCCGGACCGCACTGCAAAACGCCGCATCGATTGCATCGCTGATGCTCACCACCGACTGCATGGTGGCCGAGGCTCCCGCCGAGGAGAAGGCCGGCGGCGGAATGCCTGGCGGCATGGGTGGTATGGGTGGTATGGGCGACATGGGAATGTAATTCCCACATTCGATATGCGCCGGGAGCGCTGCCCTTATGGGAAAGTGAGCCCGGTTGCATTGAATGTCTCCTTTGTCTTGAGCCCCGCGGCAACGCGGGGCTTTTTTATTTATGATCGGGCCTATGAATTTCTTAGGCCGACTTCAGCATGCCTGGCAGCATCAGCGCTCCATGCTGTGTGTGGGCCTGGATCCCGATCTCACCAAGTTCCCCCGGCCGCTTCAGGCGCTTGCTGCCCGCGATCCGCTGGCGGCCATTGAACGCTTTTGCTTGGGCATCATGGAGGCAACCGCCGCTTATGCCTGCGCCTTTAAACCTCAGATTGCTTACTTCGCCTCCAGCCGGGCTGAATCGGTGCTGGAGCGGCTTGCCCAGGCCTGCCGTGATCACTATCCGCATCATGTATGGATTCTGGATGCCAAGCGGGGAGATATTGGGTCCACGGCAGAGCACTACGCCAAAGAGGCCTTCGATCGCTATTTGGCAGATGCTGTGACGGTCAGTCCCTATATGGGCACCGATAGCCTTTCGCCTTATCTGAGTTACGAGAGCCGGGGCATCTTTGTGTTGTGTCGTACTTCTAACCCTGGCGGAGATGATTTTCAAATGCGGCCCTCGCCCCAACAGCCGCTTTATGTTGAAGTCGCGCAGCAGGCCGCCCAGCGCTGGAATCATCATCAGCAAGTGGGATTGGTGGTGGGCGCTACTTATCCGCGCGAGGTCGAGGCGGTTCGTCATGCTGCACCAGACTTGCCGCTACTGATTCCAGGCATCGGCGCGCAGGGCGGCGACCTTGTGGCCACCGTCAAGGCGGGCCGCAACGCTAATGGCGGCATGCTGATCAATTCATCGCGTGCGATTCTCTATGCAAGCGCTGGCGATGACTGGCAAGTTCGGGCTGCCGCAATCGCGAAAATCACCCGCGATGACATCAACGCAGTCAACGCTTAAGGCCAACGCCCGTATGTCCAGCCTCCCCGCACCAACACCGGCCACTTTATCGGCCATACCCGCCAACAGCTCCGGGGCCTGGGCCCTGCTGCACAAAGAAACCATGCGCTTTGTAAAGGTCTATCTGCAGACTATTCTCGCGCCCGTCATCTCGAGCCTATTG
>JAGWWC010000099.1 GCA_018970545.1 Betaproteobacteria bacterium
CTGCTGCCCGAGATGCAGGAAGGCTCCGCATGGAAGATTCCGCGCGGCTGGTCTGCGACACCAGTCGCAGGGGAGTATCAGACCACCACCGACTCCACGAGCCGCACGGTTCAGGTCAAAGAGGTGGTGTTTGGCGATCGAAAAATTCTACAAATTCAAGACATCACCGAGAGTCTTACCCAGCATGCAGAGACCCAGCGGCAATCCAAACTCGCCTCGATGGGCCAGATGGCCGCAAGCATCGCCCACCAGCTGAGAACTCCGTTGGCCACAGCAACACTGTACGCAGGCCACCTCACCGATCCACTGCTGGCACCCGAGCGTCAACGCGAAATGGCAGAGAAGTTACGCCGCCAGTTGAGTTCACTAGAAAAACTCACCACGCGCATGCTGCAGTTCGTGCGTCAACGGCCACAAAAAACCGAACGCGTGTTGATCGGTGATTTGTTAGATGAAGCTGAGCAGGCGATTCGGCCCGTCTGCGAGCGCTACGGCGTGCCACTTGAAGTGGGCTTAAAAGGCGAGCCGAGTCTGGTGTCGGTGGAACGCGATGCCATCGTATCGGCGCTGGTGGCGGTGCTGGAAAATGCGCTGCAGGTCTCACCACAGGGCTCGGTTATTCGCATGCAGGCCAGCGTGGAGCCGGCGCGGGTGCGCATCAGCATTGACGACCAAGGCCCAGGCATTGAAGAGACGATGCTGCACTCAATGTTCGAGCCATTTACCACCAGTCGAGTCAATGGCACCGGCCTTGGGCTGTCGATTGCACGCAACGCCATTGAGGCCCATCGTGGCGAGATTCATGCCAGCAATCGGCCTGAAGGCGGTGCACGCTTCACACTCAGCCTGCCCTGCATGCCGTCACTTTAAATACCCCCTCTTACAGAAAAGAAACGCACCATGTCCCACCCTCCCGTGATGATTGTTGAAGATGATGCCGATCTGCGCGAAGCCATTTGCGTGACCCTGGATCTTCATCAAATCACCTACCAGGCCTTTGAAGATGCCGAAAGTGCACTCATGGCCTTTGGCGCCCAAGAGTATTCACTGGTGGTGTCAGACTTTCGACTGCCTGGTATGGATGGATTGACGCTGCTGCGCTCGATTCGGAAAAAAGTCCCGCAGCTGCCGGTGGTCATCATGACTGCATTCGCCGAGGCCAAGCTTGCAGTCGAGGCGCTGCAAACTGGCGCACGAGACTTTCTCATTAAGCCCTTTCAGCCTGAGCACTTGGTCGGTGTGATTGCGCGGTATCAGCCCGCCATTGACACGGTGAGTAACGGTGGTGGCCAGCCCATTGTTGCCCGAGCACCGGCGACACTGTCAGTGCTGTCACGCTGTCAGCGCGTGGCCACAACCAATGCCACGGTGCTGCTCACCGGAGAAAGCGGCGTGGGCAAAGATGTCTTCGCGCGGCAAATTCACTCGCGCTCACCCCGCTCAGCAAAGCCCTACATCGCGATTAACTGTGCAGCGATACCTGAAACACTCCTTGAATCCACCCTGTTTGGATTTGAGCGCGGCGCCTTCACCGGTGCTGTCAAGCCACAAGAGGGCAAGTTTGAGACCGCCAACAGCGGCACGCTTTTTCTTGATGAGATCGGCGAGCTGCCCATTGAGCTGCAGGCCAAACTCTTGCGCGTGATTCAAGACCGAGTGGTCGAGCGCATCGGCTCCACCAAGTCTCAAGAAGTCGATGTACGAATCATCGCGGCGACCAACCGGGATTTGCTGGAGCGGGTCTCGGCTGGGAAATTTCGCGAGGACCTCTACTACCGGCTCGCAGTTTTTCCAATTGCCATCCCGCCGCTGCGCGAGCGCATGGAAGATGTCATTCCGATGGCCGAACTTTTCTTAGAGCGCTACGGCACCACCATGGGCCGGCCGGGGCTTGCTTTATCGGAGGACGCCAAGGCGGCCATCAACGCTCACCGCTGGCCGGGCAATGTTCGGGAGCTTGAAAATGCGGTCCAACGGGCGCTGCTTTTGTGTGACGGCGAGGCCGTGATGCCCGAGCACCTGGAGCTCAGGGCGGTTGTGGCCCGGGTAACCGCAGGGGGCGGACTGGCCGTAAATGGATCACGGGGGGCGGCAGCTGAGCTGCCCGCCTGGGGGATGGAGCCCCCGCAAGCTGGCGTGGATTTTGCTTCTACTGGGGAGGATCAGCCCGCAGACCTGGAGACTGTGGAGCGCGAGCATATCCTTCGGGTGCTGAAAACCACGGGTGGCAATCGGAAAAAAGCCATCGATATCCTGGGCATCTCGGAGCGTGCTTTGCGTTACAAGTTGAAGGATTACAAGGAAAAAGGGTTTTATTCAGGCAAGGATTAACCTAAGATTTCGGCATGAGCGTAGAAGGCATCAATCAAGTACTCGCCCGCATGCAGGCCATGCAGGAGATGGCCCAAGGCGGCAAGCCTGTTGGGAACGATCCCCGCATGCCGCTTGGCGTGGCTGCCGGCCAGCCCGGCCAGGGCAGCGGCGTTGATTTTGGGGCTGTGCTCAAAGCCGCAGTTCAGGAAGTCAGCGATGCCCAAAACACCGCCCAGGCCAAAGCCCAGGCTTTCCAGCTTGGCGCCAAGGACATGTCACTCGAAGAGGTAATGACTTCTTTGCAAAAGGCAAATGTTGCCTTCCAAGGAATGATTGCCGTGCGCAATAAGCTGGTTGAAGCTTATCGCGACGTCACAAACCTGCAGGTTTAAGCTAGTTTTTCGTGTCCGAAGGGGATCGTTTACCCCTCGGCTTTTCTTCACGGGTGCCGAAGTAAGCGAGCGCAGCCAAAAACAGAACAAAAATGTTTAAGGCTACGAGAGATTCAATCGCCATCGCCATTCCTTTTTGCTCTCATCACTACCGCTAGCGTAACTAGCCCGAGGGCAGAAATCAATAAGTTGGCGAGCCAGGTTATCGCAGACCTTTGCGAGCCCATCACGCTGATCTTTGTTTAGTCGCATCCCGACAGTATTCCAACGCCCTGCCCGAGAGGTCATTCCCTATTCCGCCTAAGCCGTTTTCCCTTCGCGCGCTGCGCGGATTTCCTCGGCGGTTTTTCCATCCACCTGATAGGCCCAGGCCAAGACCTCAGCCACTGCCGCATACAACTGCGGCGGAATGAGCTGATTCAGATCAAGCTGCACCAAAAGCTCCACTAACTC
>JAGWWC010000034.1 GCA_018970545.1 Betaproteobacteria bacterium
TTGGCAACCACGGATACGCAACTGACCAAAGCGGCCAAGTCGGTCGGGTTGTTTTTAAGCTAGGCCGCCCGATCAAAACGGGCAATTGACTCCACGTGGGCAGTCTGCGGAAACATATTGATCACGCCGGCCTGTGATAGCCGCCAGCCACCCTCATGAACCAAAATCGCCGCATCGCGGGCCAGCGTTGCAGGATTACAAGAGACATAGACCAGCCGATGGGGCAAGGACTCAACACGCTGTGACTGATGTAGACCAGCGAACGCCTGGCAAAGGGCCAGCGCCCCCTCGCGGGGCGGATCCAGCAAGACCTGATCCCACCGATCCTGTGCCATCAGCCACTCCTGGGTTACCGTAAAAAGATTGGCTTCGTGAAAGCGGGCGCATGATCCAAGGCCATGCAAATCCGCATTGTTTTGGGCGCGCTTCACCAGCGTTGGGCTACCCTCGTAGCCGATCACGCTGCCCGCGTGGCGCGCAATCGCCAGCGTGAAGTTTCCTAGTCCGCAAAAAAAATCGGCGATCCGATCGCCGGGCCCGCAGTCCAGCAAATCAACTGCCCGGCGGACCATGAGTTCGTTGATCTGCGGATTCACTTGCGTGAAATCCACCGGCGAAAACGGCATCTGCAGCCCAAACTCTGGCAACGCGTAAGCAAGCACTGTTGCATCAAGCGGATAAAAAGGCGCTGCCGTCTGCGGCCCGCCCGGCTGCAGCCAAAACTGCACCGTCCACTGGTCTGCAAACTGCCGCAAAAGCGCCTCATCCCGTGCGGTCAGGGGCTCCAAGATTCTCAGCACCCAGACCACGGACGCCTGCCCCACTGCAACCTCAGCCTGAGGCAATCGACGTGCAATCGACAGCGAAGCAAGCAGTGCTTTCATTGCGGGCAGCATCTGCGCCACCCGCGGGTGAAGAATCTCGCAAGAATCCATCACGGCGACGTAGCTGCTTCGACGCTCATGAAATCCAAGCAGCATGCCGCCTTTTTTATCCACCCAGCGGGCAGTAAGTCGGGCCCGAGTCCGATAACTCCATGCCGGCCCGTCCAGTGGCGGCAGCATCGACTCCGGTTTGAGTCTTGCGATATGCCAAAGGTTGTCTTCTAAAACCCGCTGCTTGATGGCGAGTTGGGCGGATCCGTTGATGTGTTGCATGGAGCAGCCGCCGCAAACCCCATAGTGCCGACACCGTGGGGATACTCGCTGCGCACTCTCCCGGTGCCAGTGAATCGCCCTGGCCTTGGCGTACGAGGGCTTATTTCGTGTGATCTCGGCATCCACCACCTCACCGAGTAAGGCATTTTCAACAAACACAACCTTGCCTTCGTGATGGGCAAGTCCTTGGGCCTCCAGGTCAACCGACTCAATCGGCAGCGAGTGCAGGAGCTGCATCCAGATAGTCTTTCCAGTGGCCGCCTTGCAGGGGGCTGCTGGAGTCTCCGATCAAACCGCTTAATGTGTTGCGGACGAGCCGAAGTTCCTCGCGATATTGCTCTGCCGTGAGGTCGCCCCGCAGCAGCCGAAACCGGCAATACAGCAGATAGGTATTGACAACATCGGTCTCGCAGTAGGCCCGGATCGCCTCACCCTGATGGTTGCAAAACGCCTCATAGACCTTGCTGCCATCGGCGCCGAGCTTGCCGCCAAAACCACAGAGCCTTGACATTGCATCCAGCGGTGCGAAAGCACGGCTTTGATAGGCCGACAATACATCCATTAAATCGGTATGTCGGCTGTGATAGCGCGACAAATAATTGTTGTACTTGAAATCTCGGTCATCATCGCCCTGCTCCCAGTAACGGGGGGCGGCCACACCGTGCAGCATTGCCCGATGATGCAACACCGGCAGATCAAAACCCGATCCATTCCAGCTCACCAGCTGGGGCGTGTGTTTCTCAATCGTTTTAAAAAATGCGCGCAAGCGGGCGGCCTCCTCCGCATCGGAAGCCCCATGCTGCTCGCCCAGGCACCGAACTCGAAAGCCTTCATGGTCGCGAAACACACAGCCAATCACCCAGACCCGCTGCAAATAGTGCGGAAAAAAATCATTGCCATGGGATTCCCTGCGGGCGGCCTGGGCGGCGGCAACACCGCTGGCATCATCACAGTCGGCATCGAAAAGCCCGAGGCGCCTGAGGCCCGATGCATCGGGAATGGTCTCCAGATCAAAGCAAAGGATTGGGGTCATGCCCCGAATTATCGCTGAGCGAGGTATTTCATCGGGTCCACCGGCTTGCCTGCGCGGCGGACCTCAAAGTGCAATTTCGGAATCTCGGAGTCTGTTTTCCCCAACTCCGCAATCTTCTGGCCACGCTTTACAGTCTGACCCTCGCTGACAAGAATCGATCGATTGTGGGCATACGCAGTTAGAAAATCGCCCTCATGCTTCACGATCACCAGATTGCCATAGCCGCGCAGCCCACTTCCACTGTAGACCACGCGGCCATCACCCGCGGCAAGCACAGGGTCGCCCTCGGCGCCAGACAATGCGATGCCCTTGTAGCCCGGATCAGCGAACTGCGTGATGACTTGGCCACGGCCAGGCCAAGAGAGAGTGATCGTTTCAGCCGCCATAGGCGGGCGGGGTGCAACCGTCCCTGAGCCGCCCTGGGGGCCAGCTCCTGAAGCTGCCGTATTGCCCGCACCTGGCACCGGTGGGGCCGCAGGGCCACCAACGGCAGGTGGCGAAACCGGCGCACTGGCAATGGGGCCAATGGGCCGGACTTCCATCGGCCGAGTCTCTTGGGGGCGTATCGCCGTTGCGGGCGCAGTCACCGCTGGGGGCCGCACCCGAATCAGTTGATCGACTTCGATCAGATTCGGGTTATCCATTTGATTCCAGCTCGCAAGGTCGCGCCACGACACGCCGTGATCCAAAGAAATTCCAATCAAAGTATCCCCGCGCTTGATGCGATAAAAGCCATCCGGCGCAAGGTTGCTCGATGTTTCGGCAGATGGCCGTGTGGCAGAGGCCGCTGGAGCGGCCGGAGTTGATGGAGCAGCGGGCCCACCGCCTGCCCGCTTAATCGACGGCGCGCTTGCACCCGGAATCGTGCGGCTTTCGATCGGTGCGGGTGCCATCCGCGATGCGCAGCCTGAGAGCATCACTGCGCCCATCGTCGCCATCACAAGTCCACGCCATTCGCCCACTACTCGGTTCCTCTTAGCACGGGTACATAACGCACCATATCGAACTGCTGCGACTTGAATTCCTGATCATCAAGCCGCTGAATTCCCATCAAAAACTGTTCGGGCTCGCCAACGGGCGCGATCAAAGCGCCCCCGATGGCCAGCTGATTCAAAAGCTCCGGGGGAATGGCTGGCATACCCGCCGAACAAACAATCACATCAAATGGGCCCTCTTGGTTGACTGCAACGAGCCCATCACCAAACACAAAACGCAGATTCGATCGTCTCAGCGGCCGAAGGTTCACCCGGGCCAAATCCGCCAAGACTTTCAGCCGCTCCACGGAAATCACTTTATCGAAACAATATGACATGACTGCGGCCTGATAGCCGCAGCCACCGCCCACCTCCAGCGCGCGCAGCGGCCGCGGAGCGCCCGAGAGGAGACTAAGGGCAAGCTCGATCACGCGGGCCACCACATAAGGCTGAGAAATGGTCTGCTGATGGCCGATCGGCAGCGCGCTGTCCTCATAGGCACGACTCGAGAGGGCCTCATCAACAAATGCATGGCGGGGCACCATACGCATGGCTTCCAGCACACGCTGATTGCGAATGCCTTGATGAATAAGCCGCTCGACCATTCTTGCTCGGGCGCGTTCACTCGCAAGCCCCGCATTTGCGACAGCAACTGCAGGCTTTGGTACTCGAGGCAGGCGGGCCGAGGTCGTGGTCAGGGGCGTCGCTACAGCGCTTCCAGCACCCCAGCGCGGCACAAGGGTCGGGGCCTTTGCCTCGGTGGTTTTCGTTGCGATATGAAGGCCCGGCTGCGTTGGCTTGGCGGGACCAAGTGGCTTTTTCACATCTTTTCCAGCCATGGGCCGACTTCCTGAAAGCCGTCTGAATCTCCGAGATCGACCTGTAGCGGTGTCACCGAAACACGCGATTGATTCAAGGCATGAAAATCAGTGCCAGGCCCTGCTTCACGCTGCCCACCCGGCGGACCGACCCAGTAGACCGTTTCTCCCCGGGGCGAGACTGCCGTCTCAACCGGCTGGGCCACATGGCGGCGGCCAAGCCGAGTGAGTGCATAGCCCTGTAACTCATCCATGGGGACCGCGGGAATATTCACATTCAAAAGCCGAGCCTTGGCAAACGGCTGATCAATTAAGCGGCGTACCACCTGCTGAGCAACAGCGACCGCAGTCTCCAAATGCTCAAAACTTCGGCTGGCAAGAGAAAAAGCGATTGCCGGAAGGCCGAGCAGGTAGCCCTCCATGGCGGCAGCGACCGTGCCTGAGTACAGCGTGTCCTCTGCCAGGTTGGCCGAGTTATTGATTCCCGACACGACAAGATCGGGCCGATGATCCAAAAATCCTGTCACCGCGACGTGAACACAATCGGTCGGCGTGCCATTCACATAGTAAAACCCCTGCGACGATCGCCTCACATACAGCGGCCGATCCAGTGTCAGTGAATTGGATGCGCCACTGCGATCAGCTTCCGGTGCCACCACGGTGACCTCTCCAAAAGCCTGCATGGCCTGGGCCAGCGCCGCGATTCCCGGGGAAAAATAGCCGTCATCATTCGAAACAAGGATACGCATCACCTGGCCTAGTCCGCCTTATCCTCTTGGGGCCAATCGCGAATGTAGGCCTTCAGCATTTTGTTTTCGAAGCTCTGTTTATCCAACACCGCCTTGGCGACATCATGAAAAGAAATCACGCCCATCAGTAATTCGCCCTCCATCACGGGCAGGTAACGCTCGTGAGAATCCACCATCAGCTTTCGCAAGGTATCGACATCCATATCGGGATTCACAATGGTTGGCTGCGGGTTCATGACCTCTGCAATCGTGAATGATGAAATGGGCGGTGTCGGGCCGATTCGATTCTCTGACTGCCGCTTTGCAAGAATCCGGATCACTTCACGAAAAGTCAGCATGCCCGCGAGTCTGCCCTGTGCCATGACCACGATCGAGCCGATGTCATGCTCGGCCATCACCATGACGGCGTTGGCCAGAGAATCTTGCGGGCTCATCGTGAACAGGGTCGTGCCCTTGAGCTCCAGAATCTTGCTGACTTTCATGAATCACTGCTCCGCATCTGCTGAATTCCGGAAATCCTAGCATTCGCGGCGCGCCACTCGGGGAGAATCGAGGCCAATAGCGCGCCCGCAAGAAAGGCCCACCAGGTCAGATAGGTCCAAATCAAGAGCGCCGGGATTGCCGCCAGCGGACCATAAATCTGGCGATAGGTCGGAACCGACCCAAAATAGCTCACAAAAATAAGCCGTGATAGCTCAGATATGACAGCGCCCACTGCTCCGCCGATCAGCGCATCCCGCCAGCGGACTGTGACATTGGGCACCCATCGATAACAGACCGCAAACGCCGCGACCACCAGCCCCAGATTCACCAGGTCCCACCAGCCGATTCCGAAAATTTCATCGTGAATGGCGCGACGACCACCCGCGATCAGAATGGCCAGGGCGGCACCCGCGCCCACCAAAAGCGGGCCCAAGACCAATGCGAGCCAGTATACGGAGAGCCGATGTAAGAGCGGCCGAGGCCGGCGGACCCGCCAGATCAGATTCAGCGTTCGATCCAGGGTCAGCATCAAGACCGTGGCAGCCACCAAGAGAATTGCGATGCCCACCAAAGAGAGGGTCCGGGCCTTGGCGACAAACTGATTCAGATAACGAAAAATCGTGCTGGCAAAGCCTTCCGGCAGCAGCTGCTCCATCACCAGTAATTGAACGGCCTCGGCAACACGGCCGAATAGTGGAAATGAGGCCAGGGTTGCAAACACCACGGTCAAAAGCGGCACCATGGCGAGCAACGAAATGAAGCTCAGGCTTGCCGCGCTCTGTCCCAGCCGAAGCTCGCGCTCCCGAGTGGCCATCGCCCGGAACAACATCGAGAGATTGAGTTTGAGATGCTGTCCCATGCGCCTATGATAAATGCCTACTGATTCATTCCCTGGAGAAAACGATTGGAAATCCTTGTGCTTTACTACAGCCGCAATGGGGGCACCCGTAGGCTTGCCGATGCGGTCTGCGATG
Organism: Betaproteobacteria bacterium; assembly: GCA_018970545.1. Lineage (GTDB taxonomy): Bacteria > Pseudomonadota > Gammaproteobacteria > Burkholderiales > Burkholderiaceae_A > Lacustribacter. The sequence goes on from JAGWWC010000034.1 coordinate 6,189, forward strand.
GTGTACTCAGCGTCGCCGGCTGTAATGCCCGTCTTCGCACGGTGCCGCCAGTATCTTCGGTCTGCGAGGCGACCGAGCCTGCCATCCCAAGCGATGGGCCGCCTTACGCGGAGCCCAAGGATCTGGATGAATGTGATGGCCTGGTGCTGGGCTCGCCCACCCGCTTCGGCAATATGGCTGCACCCATGAAATACTTTATCGATCAGTCTCTTGGTCAATGGCTCTCCGGATCCCTCATCGGAAAACCCGCCGGCGTGTTCACCAGCACCGGCAGCCAGCATGGTGGCCAAGAAACGACGCTGCTGTCGATGATGCTGCCGCTGATTCACCAGGGCATGGTCATGGTGGGTATTCCGTATTCGGAAAAAGCGCTGATTGCAACCGCAGGCGGCGGCACACCCTATGGCGCCTCGCATGTGGCAGGGCCCGATGGCTCACGGCCCGTCTCTGAGGACGAAATTCGAATTGCACGGGCACTGGGCCAGCGCATCGCAAGCATTGCCCAGAAACTGCGGGCATAAAAAACGCATCGCAATGTCAATCCAAAAGGATGTTTCCACAACGCCAGGCGCAGTCATCGTTCCTGACGTGCCAGCGCCATGGCCGATTCTGGCAGCACTGATGACGGTAGCGCTCATCGTCTTTGGCCTTGCATGGGAGCTCTTTCTCGATCCGTTGCGGCCTGGCGGATCCTGGCTTGCGTTAAAGGTGCTACCTCTAGCGCTTGCGCTTCGCGGGCTTTATGCGGGCCGCATCTACACCTACAAATGGATGTCGCTTGTGATTTGGATTTATGTGGGCGAAGCCCTTGTCCGAGTTGCCGGGCTCACACCCAGCGAGAGGCTCTTGGCCTGGAATAGCCTGGCGCTGTCGGCCGCACTGGCCGTGACGATTCTGGCGGGAGCCCGGGCGCAGATGAGGAGTCGCAAGAAAATCATTACGGAGTCAGCAGACTCGTCCTCATCTTAGAGGTCGCGACTACTGCGGATGGAATTCCGCAACCAACTGATCAAAGAGTGCTTGCGGGCCGAGCGTTCCCTCGCAGATCTCCCGACGCCAACGTCGAGCACCCGGTTGGCCGTGAAACAGGCCGTGCCAATGCCGAGTCATAAAGCGGGCCGATATCCCCTTTGCACGCTGAGTTTCGAAGTAAGACTGTAGCGGCGCCAGAATTGCTTCGCGATTGATCGGCATTGGGCTGGCGGGTAGAACCAATGCAGCTGAAAGCGCATGCAAAAGCCAAGGATCGTGATAGGCCGCACGGCCAATCATCACACCATCAACGGCAGGCCCATCGGCGGATGGCGTCATTAATTCTTGAGCCTGCTCCACAGTCTGAATGCCGCCATTGGCGACAAATACCGCCTCGGGAAAATCCCGCTTCAACTGCCGCACGACCGCCATGCGCAATGGAGGGATCTCTCGATTTTCTTTTGGGCTGAGGCCCTTCAGGATTGCACTGCGAGCATGAACGAAAAAAACGCGACAACCCACCTGAAAAAGTTTGCCCACAAACTCCTGCACAAAGCCGTAGTCTCCCTGGTCGTCGACACCAATCCGATGCTTCACGGTCACTGGGATTGAGACCGCGTCCTGCATCGCCTTGATGCAGTCGGCCACTAAATCCGGCTCTCGCATCAGGCATGCCCCAAAGGCACCCCGCTGAACACGCTCACTGGGGCAGCCACAATTTAAATTGATTTCATCGTAGCCCCACTGGGCGGCCTGCCGGGCAGATGCCGCCAGTGCATCGGGCTCACTGCCGCCCAACTGAATCGCAACCGGATGCTCCTCCTCGCTGAAATCCAAAAGGCGGTGGAGATCACCGTGCAGGATTGCGCCCGTGGTGATCATCTCGGTGTAGAGCCTTGCCTTGGGTGCGATCAGGCGATGGAAAAATCGGCAGTGCCGATCCGTCCAATCCATCATCGGTGCCACACTCAGCCGATAGTTATCCCCCCAATAAGGCATCGACATGATGTCCCACGCTTCGGGCAAGGGCCTGAATGGCGTATCCGCCTTCAAGTGATGAAACGATCCGGCCATTGCAATGCTGGGCAGCAACCTGAACAAGCTGCTGTGAGATCCATGCGTAATCAAGATCACCCCACATGAGATGGCTCAACTCATCCTCTCGATGGGCATCAAATCCCGCAGAAATCAGCACCAACTCAGGCCGAAAGCGCTCAATGGCAGGCAGCCAATGGTCAGTCACCGCCCGCCGCATCGCCTGGCCATCGCTGTAGGCGGCAAGCGGAACATTCACCATATTGGTCCCGAGCGGAATATCGCCACTGAAAGGATACAGGGCATGCTCAAAAGTCGAGACCATCAGCACCCGGTCATCCTCGGCAAAGATTTCTTCTGTGCCATTGCCGTGGTGGACATCAAAATCGACAATCAAAATTCGCTTCAGCCCATGCGCTGCCAATGCATGATGGGCTGCAATTGCAATATTGTTGAAAAAACAAAATCCCATCGGTGCATTGCGCTCAGCATGATGGCCGGGCGGGCGGACCGCACAAAATGCGTTGCGCTGCTGCTCTGATAGCACCACATCCACTGCCGCAATCACAGCACCGGCCGCCAAATAACTTGCCCTGAGCGTGTGGTGATTCATGGTGGTATCCGGATCGAGTCCGCGATAAGGCCGATCGGTCGGAGACGCTGCCACTAGTCGATCAAGATGCTCGGTGCTATGGGCCCGCAAAATGGCGGCATCTGTTGCCTCAGTGGGCGTGCGCACATCGAGTAATGCCATGAGGCCTTTGCGCGTTAAGTGATCTTGAATCGCAGTAAGCCGCTCTGGACACTCCGGATGCGCGGGACCCATCTCATGCGCAAGAAAAGTGGGATGCGAAAAGTAGGCCGTCATGCAAATAGTTTACGATAGCAAGCGCTGTAATTCGGGCCTCCGTAGCTCAGTGGATAGAGCATCCCCCTCCTAAGGGGAGGGTCGCACGTTCGATTCGTGTCGGAGGCGCCACTCCAACTGCTGTGCGCTAGCCGGGAAATACACCGGTCGAGAGATAACGATCGCCACGGTCGCAGACAATGAACACAATCGTGGCCCCCTGGACCTCTTCAGCAGCACGCAATGCGATGATGGCCGCACCGGCTGCGGAAATCCCGCAGAAAAGCCCCTCTTCCTGAGCGAGTCGGCGGGCCATCTCTTCCGCCTCTGTCTGGGTGACCTCCTCGATCCGGTCAATCCGCGCTTTTTGTCGAATGGGCGGCACATAAGCCGGAGCCCATTTTCGAATTCCCGGAATCGATGAACCATCGGCCGGCTGCGCACCCACAATCACAACGCCTGAGTTTTTTTCCTTTAGATAACGCGAAACGCCGGTGATGGTTCCCGTCGTTCCCATGGCGGATACAAAATGCGTGACCTGGCCCTGTGTGTCGGCCCAGATCTCGGGACCTGTCGTCTCATAGTGGGCCATCCAGTTGTCATCATTGGCAAACTGATTGAGCACCCGGCCTTTGCCATCACGCTCCATCTGGTCGGCCAAATCCCGTGCACCCTCCATGCCTTGGGCCTGAGTGACCAGGAGGAGCTCCGCACCAAAGGCTTTCATGGTCTGACGGCGCTCCAGCGATAAGTTGTCCGGCATGATCAACACCATGCGATAGCCACGCATCGCAGCCGCCATGGCAAGTGCGATTCCTGTGTTGCCACTGGTGGCTTCGATCAACGTATCGCCCGGACGAATCTCTCCGCGCGCCTCGGCCCGGACGATCATCGACACGGCGGGCCGGTCCTTGACGGAGCCAGCGGGGTTATTGCCCTCTAGCTTTCCAAGGATCACGTTACCGCGACGGCGATTGGCCTCGCCCGCGATGCGATCGAGCCGCACCAATGGCGTCTTGCCCACCGCCTGCTCCAGCGAAAGATAGTTCACAGTTTTTTGCAACCCGGGAGCTCCACAGAGTGAATGACTTCACGTAACGCATCGATTGCACGATCTCGACTGAAGGACTTGCGCCAAGCCAAAACGATTCGCCGATTGGGCACCGGCGATGCAAAGGTGATGAATTTCAGCAAAGGATCATCGTCCAGCGATACCGACATGCGGGGTAGGACCGTAATCCCAAGGCCCTCGGCCACCATGTGTCGGATCGTCTCCAGTGAACTGCCTTCAAAAGTCTTCTGAATACCAGCCGAGTTGGCAGCAAAGCGAGCGGCCTCAGGACAGACCTCGAGCACCTGATCACGAAAACAGTGACCAACGCCCAGCAGCAGCATCGTCTCCTGTTTAAGATCCACCGATGCAATCTGCTGTTTTTTTGTCCAGGGATGCTTCTTGGGGACGGCGACTACAAAGTCTTCATCATAAAGCGGCAGGGTATCTAAGCCGGTCGTGTCAAACGGATCTGCAAGAATCGAGACATCAATCTCACCAGTGCGCATCATCTCCACCAGTCGAACCGTAAAGTTTTCCTGCAAAATTAACGGCATTGCAGGAAAGCGCTCAATCATGGATCTGATAATTCTAGGCAGCAGATAAGGGCCAATGGTGTAGATCACGCCAAGCCGCAGTGCCCCCCGTAGAGGATCACGGCCCTGATCGGCGATTTCTTTGATCTGATTGGCGGCATCCAGCACCCGCTGGGCCTGCTGCACAATATTTTCGCCAATCGGGGTGAGCGCAATCTCATTGCCGCCGCGCTCAAAAATCATGACCCCCAACTCGGACTCCAGCTTTTTAATGCTGACCGACAGTGTCGGCTGACTCACAAAGCAGGCCTCGGCCGCCCGGCCAAAATGCTTTTCTCGGGCGACAGCGATGATGTAGCGCAGTTCAGTCAGCGTCATAGTTATCCACTAGCAAGTACATCTTTCTTATCAAAGGCCCACCGGTCCACTAGGGCATCCAGGGCCTCGATTGATACGCCCCCAGACTCCGACGCTTGGCCCGCCTGACGATCAACCCATTTTGCACCAAATTCAATGGCCTGTTCGACCCATGCCGCATGGAGTTGCAAATCGCTGTAACGCAAAGTTGGTATGCCAGACTGACGCAGGCCAAGCACCTCCCCCGGACCACGAATTGCGAGATCACGGCGGGCAACCTCAAAGCCATCATCAGTCTCATACAACGTCTTTAGCCGCTCTTTTGCAACATCAGAAAGCGGTTCGTCGAACAACAAAATACAAGTACTCTGGCCGGCACCTCGACCAATTCGTCCGCGGAGCTGATGCAGCTGCGCAAGGCCAAAGCGCTCGGAGTGCTCAATCACCATCAGAGTGGCGCGCGGCACATCCACCCCAACTTCAATCACGGTCGTCGAAAGCATCAGACGACGCCTGCCCTGACTGAAGTCCTGCATGGCAAGTCGTTTTTCCTCGGCGCCCATTCGGCCGTGCAGCACAACCAGCTGTTCTTGAAATATCGGCGCTAGCCAAGCCTCCGCTGTTTCAATCGCCTGCAGCGGCTCCTCGGCATCACTCTCGATCACAGGGCAGACCCAGTAGGCCTGGCCCCCGTGGGCGATGAAGTCGGTCAGCTTTTCAACGAGCTCATCACGTCGGGCTGAGGCCATCAGCTTGGTGGTAATCGGCTGCCGATTCGGGGGCCGTTCATCCAAAATGGAAACATCCAGATCCGCCAAATACGTCATCGCCAGACTGCGAGGAATGGGTGTGGCCGACATCGAGAGCAAGTGCGGCATTCGGCCATCCACAGGGCTGCGCAGCGCGAGCCGCTGCCCCACCCCAAATCGATGCTGCTCGTCCACCACGACTAGCCCGAGATTAGAAAATGTCACGCCTTTTTGAATCAGGGCGTGGGTGCCCACCACAATTGGAAGGCCGCCAGTGGAGATCGACATCAGCAATTCGCGCCGCTGCTTGGCGCCAAGTCCGCTTTTTAGGAGGCCCACATCCACATGAAAAGGCCCAAACCATTCACAGAATTTCTCGAAAAGCTGTTCAGCGAGAATCTCGGTTGGCGCCATCACTGCCACCTGCAGGCCAGAACCAATCGCCTGTGCTGCAGCCAACGCTGCAATCACCGTCTTCCCGCTACCCACATCCCCTTGCAGCAGACGTTGCATGGGCGTCGTGCCTTGCAAATCCCTGGAAATCTCGGTCCAGGTGCGCCTCTGGGCTGCCGTGAGCTGAAACCGAAGGCCTGCGATGATTTGGCTGGCGAGCCGGTCAGCGCCCAAAGGGGCTGCCCGCTCTGTCTCGCGAAGGCCTCGCGCCCGCCGCATCGCCACTTGCTGCGCCAAGAGCTCATCGAAACGAATCCGATCCCAGGCAGGGCCCTCCCGGTCCATCAGCTGTCGCATCACGCCAGTGGATTCCGCATCCGCAGGCGGCTGGTGAATCAGACGCATTGCTTGATCAAGCGGCATCAGGCGGTGGGCGGCCAGAATCTTGTGGGGCAACCACTCCGATGGCAAGGCAGATACCAGGGCGCGCGCGATCGCGCGTCGAAGCATTAACTGAGAGACACCTGCGGTCGTGGGGTAAACCGGCAGGAGCGGCTGCTGACCAAGTTGGTCAAGCGATAACCAGCCGGATCGAGTTCGCGGATGAATAAATTCAAGGCCAGCAAGTGATCGCCGTGACTCACCCAGCACGCGGATTTTGTGGCCGGGAACATAAGCATTTTTCTGCGCATCTTTGAAGTGCAAAAAACGCAATACCGCAGTGCCGGTTTTATCACTGACTTCCACCAGCAGGGTGCGGCGAGGCCGAAACACGATGCGTGCGGAAACCACTTGCACCTGAATCTGAGCAAACTGCCCGGGGCTGACCTGATCAATTGACCAGACCTGCGATTCATTTTCATACCGCAGCGGAAAATGCAGCGCGAGATCGATCCAGCGGTGAAGGCCGAGTTTCTTTAGGCTTTCAGGAAATAAGCTATCGGGCACCCAGCACCATCACGGCCTCGGCCTCAAAGCCGGCGCCGCGTGGCAGACTTGCCACGCCCACAGCAGCGCGGGCGGGATAAGGTTCTTGGAAATAACTCGCCATGATCTCGTTGACCTTGGCAAAGTGCGATAAGTCCGTCAGAAAGCAATTGAGCTTCACAATGTCGGCAAGGCTGCCGCCTGCAGCCTGCGCCACCGCGGAGAGGTTTTTAAAGACTTGATGAATCTGCTGCTCCATACCCTGAGCACTGCTGTCGCCGACGATCTGCATCGTGACAGGATCCAGCGGAATCTGGCCGGAAAGCCAGACTGTATTGCCCACGGCAACCGCCTGAGAGTAAGTGCCGATCGCTTTGGGGGCCTGCTCCGTGCTGATAATTTTTTTCATAAGAATGTTCTGAAGGTGTTCTGCTGACGCACAACTCGTTGGATCGCGGAGCTCATCCGCGGGCAAAAGGCTGCACGCCGATGAGCCAGGCATGGCCGTAAAACGCAAACCAGGCCCAGATCACGCTGCCCAGCCCAATCGCCACCAGTGTTTGGCCCATCGCACCCGCTGGCCGCACCGTGCCTTCTCGACGATCACGCTGCCGCGCAGCCCGAAAACTCATCACCGCCCAGGCCAAAAGCCCGCCGAACAGCACGAGATCTGCGAGAGTGCCATTGGCCAAAAGATGGCCGAAGGCCCAGATCTTTACGGAGATGACCATGGGATGGCCCAGTCGAAATTTAATTTTGTTTTTCGGGACGTAGGCAGCGACAAACAAAATGAAGGCCACAAGTGTGAGCAGAGAGACCAAGTGGGAGAGCCACACCGGTGATTGCCAGAGCACGATCGGGGCGGCGCGCGCTGCCGCGTACCCCTTCGACATCATGATGATGCCCACCAATGAGATGACCGAGATGATCCCTTTCCAGGCGTTTGGGCCCAGCCGGGCAAGCATCTGGCTGCGCCAGTCGTCTGCAAAGATACGCAAAGAGTGCACCACGACAAAAAGAATCAGGCCGGCCGCTAGCAGCGTCATTTTTAGACTCCTCTTTTACAAAGACATTATCGCCTAAGCCACCGCACTCTGCCGCTATTTCGTCTCGGACTCCGACGGCCGCGACTCCCAGAATTGACAGGCCGCACCGGTGGCATCGCGCACCGCAAGGCTCGGCACCTGCCGCGATTTCACGCCGTAGAGACGACAGCCCTGAGGAAACGATTCATCCCAGGTGACGTAATAATGTTTACAGCGTCTACAGTTGATTGGCTGCTGGGTTGATTTTTCTGATTTCACCGCCACTTCATCCCAAACTTCTCGACTCACGCTGCGCGCTTCAAGGGGCTGATTTTCGGGAGCTTGGATACGGCAGCGGCCTGAGCCAAATCATATTGCGACTGAAGCCCCATCCATAAATCCGGTGAGGTTCCAAGCCACCTTGATAGACGCAGCGCCATTTCAGCCGAAATTCCAGCGTTGCCATTCAAAATCTTGCTTAGCGTCACTCTGGCCACATAAAGACACTCAGCGGCCTGAGTCACCGACATCTCCTGAGGTATCCACTCACGTAAAACTTCGCCCGGGTGTGGTGGGTTGTGCATCCTACTCATAGGCTTCCTCACTCAGTGGTAATCCTGGTAATCCAGCACGACAACATCGCCATCATTCATCCGAAACGTCAATCGCCAATTCTTATCAACAGATAAAGAATAGTGGCCTTTTAACCGACCAGTGAGTTCATGAAAACGCCACCCAGGGACCATAAGGTCTTGGGAGCTCCTCGCGCTATCAAGAACCGCCAACTGCAAACGTAGCCGAACGGCATGTTTCGGCTGTATGCCCCGAGTCGAACCGGTACGAAAAAACACCTCAAGCCCTTTATGTCGGAACGAGCGGATCATGTGGGAAGTGTAACGTGTAACGTATCAATATGCAATTCCGGAGCACCGCCAGAGTGAGCACCTGCGGGTCGGGGCATCGCGAGCGCGCAAGATGGTGCCGATGAGAGGAGTCGAACCCCCGACCTTCGCATTACGAATGCGCTGCTCTACCAACTGAGCTACATCGGCATGTCTTTTTTATAGAGGTTTTACGAAAACTTTACTGAAGTATGAAAGTTATTTAGCCCTTCATCCCCCCCAGACGAATGAAATTTTACCCGACTTTGAGCCCCACCCCGACTGCCAATTAAGCAAAAAAAATATGAAAAAAGCCGCTATCTATGCCCGTGTCAGTATCAATCAACAAACTTGCGAAAACCAACTCACAGAACTTCGTGCGGTTGCGAATCGTGCTGGATATCAGATAGTTTCAAAGTTCATGGAAGAAGGCATATCGGGTGCAAAGGGTCGTCTGGATCGCCCTGCTCTGGACCAAATGCTCAAGGACTGCGCAAAGAGAAGGTTTGACTTGGTCATATGCTGGGATATTTTAAGACTTGGTAGGTCGGTTCAAAATCTGATCGAAATAATGAACGAATTGCAGTCGTTGAAGGTGAATCTGTCCTTCTTAAAAAATGCCCTTGTGGACTGCCTCTGGTCTGCTAGATGCTCCGGGCCTATGATTTCTTCATAGGAGCAGACCATGAGTACACCCCGTTTCACCCCTGAGTTTAAAGAAGAAGCAGTCCGACAGATCGTTGAGCGTGGATATCCAGTTTCCGAGGTGTCCGAACGTCTCGGTGTATCCGCCCATAGTTTGTATAAGTGGGCAAAGGCAGTCAGACCGGACAAAAGCGAAGAGCAAGCAGCAGAGCTAATCGCTGCTAAAAGCGAGATCCTTAAATTGCGCTCCCAGCTTCGACGCGTTGAGGAGGAGCGCGACATATTAAAAAGGGCCGCTCGGTACTTGGCTCGGGAGCCAGAGTGAAGTACCGGTTCATTAACGATCATCGGCACGAATATGGCGTGGCCACAATGTGTCGGGTGCTGGGTGCAAATAGAGCCGGTTTTTATGCCTGGCTGCATAAACCTTTGTCGGATCGGACGATTGAAGACCAACGGCTGCTGACCTTGATCCGTGACATGAATGCGGGTAGTGGCCGCGTCTATGGGGCACGCCGCGTATTTGCAGACTTGCGCGAAGCTGGCGAGCGGTGCGGCAAGAATCGTGTGACACGGATCATGCACGAGTACAAAATCAAGGCCCAGCGGGGATATAAGGCCCCCAGAGCAGTCCACGGTCGCCCCTCCATCTTGGCGCCTAACACCCTGAATCGAGAATTTACGGTGGATGCACCAGATAAGATTTGGGTGACCGACATCACGTATATCCGTACCCGGCAGGGTTGGCTTTATCTGGCGGTGGTGTTGGATCTTTATGCCCGTAAAGTGGTCGGCTGGTCTACGAAGTCCACCATCGCTAAAGAGCTCGTTTTGGAAGCGTTGCTGATGGATGTATGGCGCCGCAAGCCTGTAATGACCCAGCGGTTTTTGCACAGGTCAGGCTGCTAATTTAAATGATTCATAGGTTTGTGCCGGCGTTTTCATGGCAAGTGCCTGATGCGGCCGGCGGTGGTTATAAAAATGGATCCAATCACTGATCACCCGGCTGGCATGCTGCAGTGTTTCAAACCGCTGCCGATGGATGCACTGCTCTTTCAGGGATCGGATCACCCGTTCCACCATGCCGTTTTGCTCAGGGCAGTGCGGCGTGATGAACTCTTATTTGAGCCCATAGCTTCTGACCAGGGCTGTGAAGCTTCGGCTGGTAAAGACCAGACCGTTGTCCGACCGCAGCAGAAACGGTCTTGTTACCCGCCCAAGCGTGCCGTATCGGGCAATCAAAGCCTGCTCCAGGGCGGCCTCAGCGGTCTTGGACTTACCCGATCGCGACAGATGCCAGCCCAGAAGCTCTCGGGTATGGCAGTCGATCACCAGGGCAAGGGTTACCCAGCCATCTCGTCCAGCCCAGACTCGGCACAGATCGGTCGCCCAGCGTTCATCCGGGGCAGTGGCTACCGAGGGCATGGCTTGAACTCTGGGTCTAAAGCCCACGGGGCGCTTCTTGACCTGCCAGCCACGGAGCTGGAAGACCCGCTGCACGGTGTTTTTGTTAAAGCCCAGAAGGCTGGCCACGGTCCGATAGCCAAAGGAGGGCTCCTCCTCGATCATCGCCTTGATCGGCGTCTCAAACCGCTCTTGAACCTTGGGCGCCGTCTTGTTGGGTTGGTAATAGACAGTCCGCCTGGGAACCTCAAACCAGCGGCAGAGCTTGGCCATCGGTACTTTGATTCCGTCTTCTTCCAATCCCTGTTTGATGGTCGCGATCATTTCTCGTCTCCGCCCGGGAGGAGAGTGGCTAACTTTTTTCGGGCACGAAGCTCCAGCATCGCCTCTCCGTACGCCTCCTGCAGCTCTTTGAGCTGCCGTTCGTACTGCTCTTTGACATCCAGAGGTTTGGCCCGAAGGGCATTTTCCATCCCCCGCTTGCCTTCTTCGACCCATTCCTCGATCTCCGAGGGCGGCAAATCAAAAGACCGGGATGCCTCTGCAATCGAGGTCTTGCCCTGGATGATGTCCATCACCAGGGCAGCCTTCCTCTTGGCCGTCCAACGCTTGAAATCTTCTTCCACAATCACACTCACAGGATCATCCTTTCCAAAGTATGACCTGAGCAGGAAATCAGTGGGTCATTACAAGCCGACTCAGAAGGTTGTGGTGCACCCGGATCAAGGCAGTCAATACGGCAGTGACGATTGGCGGCGGTTTTGTGCAGCTAACAATTTAGAACCCAGCATGAGCCGGCGCGGCAATTGCTGGGATAACGCTGTCGCCGAATCATTTTTTAGCAGCCTGAAAAAAGAACGTATCCATAAAAGAATCTACAAAACCCGAGAATTAGCCAAAGCGGATATCTTTGATTACATCGAAGCGTTTTACAATCGAACCCGACGTCACAGCCACCTCGGTGACGTCAGCCCCGAGGCGTTTGAACGTTCCTCAGCCTGAGGCTTGGACCTGTCTGAATATCGGGGGTAGTCCAGTCAGACTAATGCTTAGAATACAAAAATCAAAATGCTTCCGGCAATTTTTGCCGATTAAAGACCAATACGTTCACTTTACTTAGTCTTCTAAAAAGCCGTAAACCCTTCACCTTGTATTGAAGATGGAACACCCGATTTAGGAGTATCAGCAATGTCGACAGGGAACGAGAACTTCGTATCCGAGCTCTTTCGAGATCTTTTGTATCGCACGCCAACTTCAGTCGAACAATCTTTTTACGTCGACCGTTTGAACTCTGGCTTTTTTGCAAAATCGCAGGTGGTGCATGACCTCCTGACGCGACCCGACTATCGAGGGGGACTGGAAAGCTTGACTCGATTGTACGAGGCAAGCTTCGACCGAATTCCCGACTACGGCGGACTGATGTTCTGGAACAGCGTGTATGGTCGAGGAGTGCCACTGAATGACATTGCTCGTATTTTCTATGCTTCACCTGAATTCAAAATGCTCTATGGCAATGAAACAACAAACTTACAGTACGTTCGAATTTTATATCAGAATGTATTAGATCGATTGCCTGATCCTGGTGGCGAAGTGTTCTGGTTAACGATGCTCAATCGCGGCATGGATCGAGGCGATGTTTTGAACTCCTTTGCTCAGTCTCAAGAACTAAAAAACAAAATGGTCGATCAGGTGAATGTAGTATCCGCCTACGCCCTGCTTGCCAAACGAGCGCCATCCGTTGCTGAGATTTCGAGCCCCGGTAAACGGCTAGATGAAACCTTAGCATTGGCATCTCGATCTCTCCCTTCTGATATTACTTGGTCGGGCTCGAGCCTGATTGAAAGCAACGGTAACGATGGGAGCTTTACATCTACCCTCTCGGTACGAATCGCTGGAGATACTTTCAAAGGGGCCTCAGGCGCCGCATTGGGCACGGTATCGAATCTTCCCCAGGGTTTAAGCGCCAACCTGATTAAAGTTAGCGATACTGAAGGACGCTTAACTCTTGTCGGCAAGGCCGCTGCGCACGCAGCAGCAAATAGCATTTCGAATCTAACAGTAATTTTTACGGGTAGCGATACATCCTCAGGCATGACCCCATCTGGGGCTGTTAATCGTGATCT
>JAGWWC010000035.1 GCA_018970545.1 Betaproteobacteria bacterium
GGATGACGTCAGCGGCGATGCGCCCCGTTGTCTCACGATCGAATTTTTTAATCGACCTGAGGGACTGTCATTCGACGGCCTCCTTCCCCAATGGATCACCGACGTCGACAAGTCCTAGTCGGCGCTGGCGGCACGCTGCTGCTGAGCCTGGTGACCCAGCCCAGTCTGGCCGCCCAGGTGATTGGCATTCGGCTCTGGCCAGCGCCAGCCTATACACGAATCACAATTGAGCATGAGCCAGAGGGTCTGGTGTACAGCACGCAGCTACTCAAAGAACCGCTGCGTTTTGTGCTGGATCTTGAGGGCGTAACGCTCAATCCCGCGCTGCGCGAACTCACAGCCCGCGTCACCAACAACGACCCCTTTATTCGAGCAATACGCGTGGCACAGTTTCAGCCGCGCGTGGTGCGGCTGGTATTCGAGCTGAAGCAGGACATTCATCCTCAGGTCTTCAGCCTGCCTGCGGTTGCGCAGTATCAGGCCCGGCTAGTGATGGATCTTTATCCGACTGTCGATGAGGATCCGCTGTTTCATTTTCTCGCCACACTGGAGCGCGAACGTGCCATACCGCCCGGCGTTGCGCGATCGCCCGAGTTCTCCGACCCCTCACAGAATCGCTCAACCGCCAAAGGGGATCGCAAGCCAGTGGTCAGTCGGCTGGTGACCATCGCGCTGGATCCCGGCCATGGCGGGGAAGATCCCGGAGCGATCGGAAAAGGCGGCACCTTTGAAAAAGATGTGGTGCTCTCAATTGCTCGCCGTCTAAAGCAACTCATCGATGAAGAGCCCAATATGCGGGCGTATCTGACCCGGGATGGCGACTATTTCGTACCACTTCACATGCGCGTTCGCAGGGCCCGGCGGGTGCAGGCGGATTTGTTTGTTTCAATTCACGCAGATGCCTGGATTTCACCAAATGCGCGCGGATCTTCAGTCTATGCGCTGTCTGAAAAAGGGGCCTCCAGCAATGCGGCCCGCTGGATGGCCAACCGAGAAAATAGCGCAGACTTGATTGGCGGACTCAATATCCGTCACAAAGATCCCTCAGTGGCCGAGATGCTCTTGGATATGTCGACCACAGCGCAAATCAAAGACTCACTGAAGCTCGGCCGTGCCATGCTCACAGAAATCGGCGGCGTGAATGGGCTGCATAAGCCCCGTGTCGAGCAAGCAGGATTCGCTGTATTGCGCGCACCAGAGATTCCCTCGATCTTGGTTGAGACTGCGTTTATCAGTAATCCCGATGAAGAGGCTCGGCTGCGCGATGAGCAGTACCAGCAGCAGATGGCCGAGGCCCTGATCGCAGGAATTCGCCGCTACTTCCGCGCCAACCCGCCGTTGGCGCGGTCACAAAAACTCTCCTGATTCTTTTCCATGCTCTGTCTTTTAGGCCCCACCGCCAGCGGAAAATCATCCTTGGCCTTTTGGCTTGCCCAGGAAATTCCAGAAGTCGAAATCATCAGTATGGATTCGGCGCAGATTTATCGCGGTATGGACATTGGGACTGCAAAGCCGACAGCGGCCGAATGCGCGCAACTGCCCCATCACTTAATTGACATTCTTGATCCTGCGGAGTCGTACTCGGCAGCCCGATTTGTACAGGATGCGCGCACAGCAGCCGAACAGATTCGCGCGCGCGGAAAAATTCCCGTCATCGTTGGGGGCACGATGCTTTACTTCAAAGCCCTCTCCGAGGGCTTAGATGATTTGCCGACAGCACCTGCCGAGATTCGCACGGAGATTGCCGAAGAGGCCAGCGCGATCGGCTGGCCGGCATTGCACCAGCAATTGACAAGCATCGATCCCCAGACCGCCCGGCGGCTTAACCCCAATGATGCGCAACGTATTTCCCGGGCGCTTGAGCTTTATCGGCATACCGGTGAGAGCATGACAGCGCTGATTGCCCAGAGCGCTGCCCGCGGCGCTCGGCAGCCCGCTGGAGGGCGCCTGCATGTCGTTGGCCTGCAGCCCGAGGATCGTGCATGGCTGCATCAACGCATCCGCATTCGATTTGAACAGATGCTTGACGAAGGATTCTTAGAGGAAGTCCGTACGCTCTTTGATCGCGGGGATCTGCATGGCGGGCTTCCCAGTATGCGATGTGTGGGCTATCGCCAGGCCTGGGATCATCTTGCGGGGCTGATCTCCACTGAGGCTTTTGTCGACGCTGCAATCGCTGCAACCCGGCAACTTGCCAAGCGCCAAATCACTTGGCTGCGAGGATTTAGCCGCATCACACGATTCGATCCCCGAGACCAGGCACAGACTGCACGCCAAGTGTGTAAGGAGTTGATCTTGGCTGGTTAGTCTGCGCAGATGCGCGATCAGATGATCAGCCTCGCCGCGGGAATATTGATCGGACTCGGCGTCTCGAAATATCAGGCCCGAAGCTATTTAGAGTCTGGATTTCAGCAGGCCATCGCCAGCCAAGATCAGGCCTGCCTCACCTGGTGGTGGGGAGGTGATGCTGCTGCACTGGCGCGGGCAAAGTCCTCGATCTGTCCCGCACCGCGGCCAGTGCTGACGATCACGCCTGAATAATGGTCTGCGGCTCACCTTCTGCGCGTGCGCGAATTTCCCCGATACGATAGACCCGTTCGCCCTGCAAAGTCAGATGGGCGGCAACTGCCTCGGCCTGCGCAGCCTGCACGACGACCACCATTCCGATACCGCAGTTAAAGACCCGATGCATTTCGTCTCGGGCGATACTGCCTTTGGTCTGAAGCCAGCGCATCACTGCCGGCATGGTCCAGGAATTTTCTTGTAGGACTGCCATTAAATGCTCTGGCAGCACGCGCGGCACGTTACCGGTAAGCCCTCCTCCGGTGATGTGGGCCATGGCCTTGATGTGATCGCGATGTGCTGACAGGGCCGACAGCATGGACCGGACATACAGCCGGGTAGGCGCCATGATCAATGTTGACAGCGATTGCTCCTCGCCCTCGATGCGCACGCTGTCCACTGCCGGCAACGACAGACGGCCGCACACATGCTCAAGGACTTTTCTCACGAGAGAATATCCATTGCTGTGAAATCCACTTGAGGCCAGACCCAGCACGACATCACCCTGCGTGACTCGCCGGCCATCAAGAATGTGGGCGCGCTCGACGGCTCCCACCGCAAATCCGGCGAGATCGTATTCGCCATCGGCGTACATCCCAGGCATCTCCGCGGTTTCGCCGCCTATCAAGGCACAGCCCGAGGCTTCGCAGCCTTTTGCTATACCCCCAATGACGCTGACTGCGGTTTCCACCGCGAGTCGACCGCAGGCAAAGTAATCCAAGAAGAAAAGGGGTTCGGCGCCCTGCACCAGAATGTCGTTGACACTCATCGCGACCAGATCAATGCCAATGGTGTCGTGCTTGCCCAGCGCAAAGGCCAGCTTGAGCTTGGTTCCGACGCCATCAGTCCCAGAGACCAGTACTGGGTCTTTGAAGCGCTTGGGCACCTCAAAGAGGGCGCCAAAGCCGCCGATGCCAGCGAGCACTTCCGGCCGCATCGTAGCCCGGGCAAGGGGTTTGATGCGATCCACCAGGGCGTCCCCCGCGTCAATATCGACCCCCGCATCTCGGTAGGTCATCGCAATGGCCGGGGCTTTGTCCCGCTTGTTAGAACTCATGAGGGAGAATCTTCCTAAAATCGACATTTTATTGAACTTGTCGTTCCACCCTGCCAAAGCCCTAAAGATGCAAATCCCCCTTAACCTCATGGAGCCTCCCAGACCCCATCTCGCCGATGGTGTCATCGGAAAAAACGCTGCTGCGCTCAGCGCGCTGGCTGCGCTGATTGAGGGGCCATCCACAGGGTTTGCATCATTATTTTTGTGGGGCGCCCCTGGAAGCGGCAAGACCTTCTGGCTAAAGGCCTGGGCTGAAGACCATCCTGAGTCTGCGATTTATGTTGATTTAAAAGCCTCCGAACTGTCTCAGCAGGCCATAAACCCGCTCAGCCGCGTGCTTGCGCAATATCAGTCCGGTCCGCCTCAGACCTGCCTTTTGTTGGATCATCTGGATGCGGCGCATGCCGGCACTGCAGGCCAGCTTTTTCAACTCTACAATGCCGCGCGGGAGGTCGGTGGCCGAATTGTCTGTGCAGCCGCCTGTGCGCCGCTGCATCTTCAGCTACGCGATGACCTGCGGACCCGCTTGGGACAAAGCCTCATTTTTGAATTGCAGGAATTAAGTGATCAAGAAAAACGAACGGCCCTGCAGGAACGGGCGATGCGACTGGGACTACCGCTGGCCGATGAGCTTATCGGCTATCTGCTTACCCGTCTGCCGCGGGATCTCGGTCGCCTGATGCAAGTGGTTGATGGTTTAAATGAATTGGCGCTATCGCGACAGCGGCCTGCGACACTACCGCTGCTAAAAGAACTACTCGAGTCCTGATATGCAAGCCCTGGCGCTATTTGATCTCGACAACACTCTGCTGCCCATCGATAGCGATGTCTCCTGGGCGCAGTTCTTGGTCGATCGCAATGTTGTCAATGCCCAATGGTATTCACAGCGCAACGACTACTTCTATGCGCAGTATTGCGCAGGAACACTTGATATCTATGAATTTTTAGACTTTCAGCTTGCGCCCTTGGCTCAGCATCCGCGGTCGCAGCTGCTGGCCTGGCGCGAAGAATTTATGCGAGACGTCATCCGGCCACAGATCCATCCGCCCGCCCGAGAGTTGGTCCGGCAGCATCAGCAAGAGGGCGCGCTCTGCGCCATCGTGACGGCAACCAATTCGTTTATCACTGGACCGATCGCACGCGAGTTTCATGTCGAACACCTGATTGCCACCGAGATTGAAATTGGCGCCGACGGTAATTTCACGGGTAAGCCGGCGGGGCTGCCCAGCTTTCGCGAGGGCAAAGTGACTCGGGTCGAGCAGTGGCTTGCCCTGCAAGGCCTTGGCCTGAGCGATTTTTCGGAGTCGTGGTTTTACAGCGACTCCATGAATGATCTGCCCTTATTGGCCCGTGTCGGCTCGCCAGTGGCGGTTAATCCCGACTCCCGTCTACGGGCCCATGCCCAGGCCCAGGGCTGGGATGTTCTGGATCTGTTTCAGCGGACCGAAAGCACAGGCGACTAGGCCCGGATGATTCGCAAACTCTTTAAAAATCTTTCGCGACTCGCCCCGGGCCGGCTGTCCATAAAGGCCCTCCGACGATCAAAGGCGCTGGCCCATGAGCCCGAGATTCACAAAGGCAGCCGACTGGGCATTGATCGCCGGCTGATCTCCAATGCAGCCACCCGTACCGTTGAGGAATTACAGCGGGCAGGCTTTAAGGCCTATGTGGTGGGCGGCGCCGTTCGCGATCTGCTACTCGGCATACGACCAAAAGACTTTGATGTCGCCACCAACGCGGAGCCTGAGCAGATTCAGCGGAGTTTTCGCCGGGCGCGCATCATCGGAAGGCGATTCCGGCTAGTCCATGTCATGTTTGGCCCAGAAACGATTGAGGTGTCAACTTTTCGAGCGCTTCAATCGGACGATATCGAACTCGATGAGCATGGGCGTGTGTTGCGCGATAACGTCTTTGGTGAGCAGCATGAGGATGCGACCCGTCGTGATTTCACCGTCAATGCCCTGTATTACGACCCAGTCAGTGATCAGGTGCTGGACTATCACCATGGCGTGAAGGATCTAAAGGGCCGGGTGCTGCGCATGATCGGGGATCCTGAGCATCGGTATCGCGAGGATCCCGTGCGGATGCTGCGGGCGGTGCGGCTGGCAGCAAAACTGGGTTTTGAGATTGATCGGGCTACCCGCCGTCCAATTCGTGAGATGGCCGACCTGATTCGCAACGTGCCCAATGCGCGACTTTTCGATGAAATGCTCAAACTCTTGCACTCCGGCAATGCCCTGGAGGGCCTCACACAGCTCAGGGCAGAGGGGCTGCATCACGGCTGTCTGCCGCTGCTGGATCTGGTGTTCGAACATCGTGACCCGCGCGGCCTGGATTTTGTTACCCGGGCGCTGAAAGCCACGGATGCCCGCATCCATGATCGCAAGCCTGTTTCACCAGGATTTTTATTTGCTGCCCTGCTCTGGAACTTGGTGAACGAACGCTGGCTGCAGCGGCATGGCCAGGGCGAGCATCTGATTCCTGCGCTGAATGCCGCGATCGATGAGGTCGTCGAAACCCAGCTCGATGCTTTAGCGATCCAGCGACGCTATGTCTCGGATATGCGCGAAATCTGGCTCATGCAGCCCCGCTTTGAAAAGCGCCAGCCAGCAACGATCAGCCGGCTGATGGAGCACATTCGCTTTCGCGCGGCTTATGATTTCATGCTGCTGCGGGCGGAGGCCGGTTTATGCGATGCAGCACTTGCCCAGTGGTGGCAGGCCTATCTTGATGCAGACGCAGAGGAGCGCAGCGCGTTGATTGCGCAGACGAAGTCGCATCGACTACCCGCCGGCAGCCCGAGACGCCGCAGGCGGCGCAAGCCCGGGGGGACATCCGGGGGCAGCGAATCCGCGGGTCCCAGCCCATCCGATTAAGCGTGAACCCGATCACCGCCTACATCGGCCTGGGCGCAAACCTTGGCCAGCCAGATGTTGCCTGCCAGTCAGCAATACAGTGCATCAGCGCCTCACGCGGGATTACCGTTTTGAAATCATCGGCGCTTTATCGAACAGTGCCAATCGATGCGCCGGGCCCCGACTACTGCAATGCCGTTATCGAAATCGCTTGTGAACTTTCCGCAGCGGCGCTCTTGGAGAGTTTGCAGGCTATTGAGCACGAGTTTGGCCGCACGCGGACGGGCTGGAATTCGCCGCGCACACTGGACTGTGACCTAATTGCAATGCAGATGGAGTGGATTCGTGAGCCACGACTCATCGTGCCCCATCCACGGGCCCATCTCAGAGCCTTTGTGCTCATTCCCTTGTGCGAACTGAATCGTGAAGTCCTGCTGGGCCCGCCCGAGGCACAGACGCTGGAGCCCGCGGGAATCTGGCTGTCAAGGCTCTCAAGTGCAGCCCGCAATGAAGTGAAGCGCTGGTGAGACAATAGCGGTATGAATATGCCTGCGACATTTACGGCATCCCGACCCGCCTGGGCCAATCGCTTTCGCTCGATTGTCATCGAGGGGCCGATTGGTGTCGGCAAGAGCAGCCTGGCGATGAGGTTTGCGGAGCGCTTTGGCTATGTGCCGCTCATGGAGGCGCCACAGGAGAACCCCTTTCTTGCTAAGTTTTACCGCGACAGCAGCCGCTACGCACTGCCAGCCCAGCTGTTTTTTCTTTTTCAACGCATTGACCAGCTGCGGGAAGTCGCACAACGTGATCTCTTTTCCGAGAATATTGTGAGTGACTTCATGATCGAGAAGGATCCGCTTTTCGCCCGGCTGACCCTTTCCGACGAAGAGTTGAGCCTTTATCAAAAAATCTATGATGCTCAGCGGCCGCAGGCCCCGACCCCGGATTTGGTGATTCTGCTTCAGGCCTCCGCCGATGCGCTGATTGAGCGGATCCGCCAGCGGGGGGTTCCCATGGAACAGAACATGTCCGAGGATTACCTGCGTCGGCTCTCCGAGGCGTATATTCATTTTTTTCATCACTATGAGTCTTCACCGTTGTTGATCATCAATACCGAGCAGCTCAACCCGATTGAGCGCGATGAGGACTTTGAAGCGCTGATCGCTCAGATTGCCAGCTTCAAAGGGCGGCGTGCCTTCTTTAATGCTCACTGATTCAACATGAAGATCGTCCACAGCATCTCCGAACTTCGTGCCCAGCTCAGGGGGCAGCTGCGAACGGCATTTGTCCCGACCATGGGCAATCTGCATGAGGGCCATCTGTCGCTGATGCGGCTTGCCGCCAATCACGGGGATCCAGTTGTGGCCTCAATTTTTGTGAATCGGCTGCAGTTTGGCCCCAATGAAGACTTCGATAAATATCCACGGACCCTGGATGACGACATCACAAAACTTGAAAAAGAAGGTGTCTATGTCTTGTTTGCGCCTGACGAGCGGGAGATGTATCCCGTACCGCAGGACTACCGAATTAGTCCGCCCCAGGATTTGGGTGATATTTTGGAGGGCGAGTTTCGACCCGGATTTTTTATTGGCGTGACCACTGTCGTTATGAAGCTATTTCAGTGCGTACAGCCCCAGGTTTCCGTATTTGGAAAAAAAGACTATCAGCAGCTGATGATTATTCGACGCATGTGCAGCCAGTTTTCAATTCCAACCGAAATCATTCCTGCTGAAACCATTCGTGAATCCGATGGCCTGGCCATGTCCTCACGCAATCGTTATCTGAGCACCGATGAACGCCTGGAGGCCGTTTGGCTCTCCAAAACCCTGCATCAGGTCGCCGACCGGATCCGCCAGGGCCAGGCCTCGACCCGAATCACGGTGGATGATGTAGTGGAGATTGAGTCAGCGGCCAAGCAGATTCTTAACCACCGGGGCTGGCGCACCGACTACATTTCGGTGCGCCGGCGCAGCGACCTGAAAGCGCCGCAGGCCCAGGATCTGGCTGAACCGAATCAGCTGGTAGTGTTGGCCGCATCGCGCTGTGGCGCAACGCGGCTCATTGATAACCTAGAGATTTAGGTCAGGACTTCTCGTAGCTGACTTGGCCGCCGCGGCGGCCCTTGAGCCAGGCGCCCACTGCCGTGCAGCCCACGACGGTGGCCGCAACGATCAGCCAGTAGACCCATGAGGGCAGCGCGGAAACCCAGGCCTTCAGAATGGGCTCGTTGAGCACCATCTTTGCTGCCGTAAAGGCCAGCACCGCCCCACCAAGATAAATGACAACGGGATAGCGCTCGATCAGTTTTAAAACCAGCCGGCTGCCCCAGACCACAATGGGAATCGAGATCAGCAATCCCAGGACAACGAGCAAGAAACTGCCATGGGCCGCACCCGCAACCGCCAGAACGTTATCCACGCCCATCACGGCATCCGCGATAACGATGGTTTTCATTGCACCCCAGAAGGTCGTCGCAGTCGGTGAGTGCTCATCGCCACCATCAGCAGGAGCAATTAACTTGACGGCGATCCAGACCAGCAGTAGTCCGCCGATCAGCATGAGGCCGGGGATCTTCAGCAGCCAGACCACCCCTACCGTCATGAGCGAGCGCACCACTATCGCGCCGATGGTCCCGAAAATGATCGCACGGTTTTTGTCTTTTTCCGGGAGATTGCGTGCTGCCAATGCAATCACGATGGCGTTATCGCCGGCTAAGACAAGATCAATGACGATGATGGCCAGTAGCGCAGAGAAAAACTCGGCGGAAAAAAGCTCCATGAGGCGCAGTCCTTATCGAATGAGCATTGCGACCAGCAACGCGGCAAGCCCAACGATGGCCATGGTCTTAAGAATGGTGCGGCTTTTTGCCGGATCGGAATGCATGGTGGCGGGTTCTTTCGTGACTCAATCAGAGCACGGACTTTAACAGCTTGCCCATTTCCGATGGATTCTTGGTTGTACGGATACCGCAGGCCTCCATGATGTCTAACTTGGCCTGAGCCGTATCAGCACCGCCCGAGATGAGGGCGCCCGCATGGCCCATCCGCTTGCCGGGAGGAGCAGTCACGCCAGCGATAAAGCCAACGATCGGCTTTTTCATATTGTCTTTGGCCCACTGGGCAGCGTTGGCCTCATCAGGGCCGCCAATCTCGCCAATCATGATCACCGCATCGGTCTCGGGGTCATCATTGAAAAGCTTTAAGACATCGATATGTTTTAAACCATTAATTGGATCGCCCCCGATGCCCACCGCCGAGGACTGGCCCAGGCCGAGCTCAGTGACCTGGCCCACGGCCTCGTAAGTCAAGGTGCCCGACCGGGACACGATGCCAATTCGGCCCTTACGATGGATGTGGCCCGGCATGATGCCAATTTTGATCTCGTCCGGCGTGATCAGCCCCGGGCAGTTGGGCCCAAGCAGTAAAGTCCGCTTGTTGTTGGCCTTCATTTTATTGCGCACGACCATCATGTCGCGCACCGGAATGCCCTCGGTGATGCAAATTACCAGATCGAGATCAGCCTCCACCGCCTCCCAAATGGCATCTGCTGCGCCTGCGGGTGGAACATAAATCACGGAGACCGACGCGCCAGTTGCAGCCTTTGCGTCTTTCACCGACGCGTAAATTGGTACACCTTCAAAATCCTCGCCTGCTTTTTTTGGATTCACGCCCGCGACAAAACAATTTTTTCCGTTGGCATAGTCGCGACACATCCGGGTATGAAATTGCCCCGTCTTGCCGGTAATGCCCTGCGTGATGACCTTGGTGTTCTTATTAATCAGAATAGACATAGTTGGCGCTCCAGGGCTTATGCTTTTTTCGTGGCATCGACCACGCGCTGCGCGGCTTCGGCCATGGTATCGGCCGTAATGATCGGCAGGCCGGAGTCGGCGAGAATTTTCTTGCCGAGATCCTCGTTGGTTCCCTTCATGCGCACCACCAGCGGCACCTTCAAGCCGACAGCCCGCGAGGCTGCGACAACGCCTTCCGCAATCACATCGCAACGCATGATGCCGCCAAAAATATTGACCAATATCGCTTTGACTTTCGGGTTGCCCAGCATGATCTTGAAGGCCTCGGTGACCTTCTCTGTCGATGCGCCGCCGCCGACATCAAGAAAGTTTGCGGGCTCGGCACCGTAGAGCTTGATGGTGTCCATGGTGGCCATTGCGAGGCCAGCGCCATTCACCAGACAGCCGATGTTGCCATCTAACTGAATGTAGGCGAGATCATATTTCGAGGCTTCGATTTCTGCGGGATCTTCCTCGTCGAGATCACGCATCTCCACGATCTCAGGATGCCGATACAGCGCATTCGAGTCGAAATTCCATTTCGCATCCAGCGCAATCACCTTGCCATCGCCAGTGAGAATCAAGGGATTGATTTCAGCCAGTGAAGCATCCGTCTCCCAGAAGGCCTGATACAGGCCTTTGAGAATGGCACGTGCTTGTCCAATCGATGCCGCTGGAATACCGATCTTGCTGGCGAGGCCATCGGCCTCCGCATCCGTAAATCCTGTCAGAGGATCCACAAAAATCTTGTGAATTTTCTCGGGATGGGTGGCCGCCACCTCTTCGATATCCATACCGCCTTCGCTTGAACCCATGACACAGACCCGCTGACTTACGCGGTCCGTTACCACGGCGACATAGAGTTCTTTCTTGATATCTGCGCCCTCTTCGATCAGCAGACGCCGAACCTTTTGTCCGGCGGGGCTGGTCTGGTGAGTGACCAGCTGCATACCGAGGATCGCCGACGCATGGGCCTTGACTTCATCGACGGACTTGGCGACTTTCACGCCACCTCCTTTACCCCGCCCGCCAGCATGGATCTGGGCCTTGACCACCCAGACGGGCCCGCCTAGGCCCTGGGCCGCCTTGACCGCCTCATCGACCGTGAAACACGGCGTGCCACGGGGCACGGCGACACCATACTTGCGCAGGATTTCCTTGCCCTGATATTCGTGAATTTTCATTCGACCGCCTCCCGTTTTTTGCGATGCAGTTTAGCATGCAGGCCCTTCGAGACCGCGCAGGGACGGGGCTTAAGCCGCCATCAGCTACGGGAGAGCTGCCGGAAAAAATCTCGAATTAATGAAGGTGAAAAGCCGCGCTGCTGCAAAAACCGTTGCTGTCGAGCGGCCTGTTCAAATGAATCCGGAGCCGAACCGAATTTTTTCTTCCAGACCTCTCGGAGTCGATCGGATTCAGTCTGCGTCAGCTGATCGATGACGGAAGCGGCATGATGTTCTGTGACCCCCTTTTGCTGCAATTCAAAGGCAATGCGACGTACGCCAAAACGCGCGCCCCGAATACGCGCGACTGACTGCGCAAAGCGCGCATCGGACAGCAGGCCCTGCTGCTGAAGTGAATCAAGAATTTCCGCGAGGGATTGGGCGCTCTCGGAAAACGGGAGAAATTTTTGCTCCAGCTCATGCCGAGAGTGCTCCCTTCGGGCGAGGGCAGAAAGCACCCTCGCCCGAAGGGCGGCTGAAGAAAGGGGGTCAGTCTTGCTCTGCGACAGCTTGCGCCTCGCCTGCTGGGCGCGCATTCACGCCAAACTTTTCGCGCAGCTTGTTTTCAATCTCCAGAGCGATATCCGAATTTTGGCGCAGAAACTCGCGGGCATTGTCCTTGCCCTGGCCGATGCGTTCGCCGTTATAGCTATACCAAGCGCCTGATTTTTCAACAATGTCACTTTCTGCGCCCAGATCAACGATTTCGCCTTCTCGGGAAATGCCCTCGCCGTAAAGGATGTCGAAGGTTGCCGCCCGAAATGGCGGGGCGACTTTGTTTTTCACAACCTTAACCTTGGTCTCCGAGCCGGTGACTTCCTCGCCCTTTTTGATGGAACCCACCCGTCGAATATCGAGACGCACCGAAGAATAGAACTTCAGCGCATTGCCACCGGTAGTGGTTTCGGGGTTGCCAAACATCACGCCAATCTTCATGCGGATCTGGTTGATGAAAATCACAAGGGTGTTGGTGCGGTTAATGTTGGCGGTCAGCTTGCGCAGAGCCTGCGACATCAGCCGGGCCTGCAGGCCGGGTAGTGAATCACCCATTTCGCCTTCGATCTCCGCCTTTGGCGTGAGGGCGGCAACTGAATCCACAACAATGAGATCTACCGAGCCGGATCGAACCAGCGCATCAACGATCTCCAAGGCCTGCTCGCCGGTATCGGGCTGCGAGATGAGCAACTCGGAGAGAGTGACGCCGAGTTTCTGGGCGTATTGGGTATCGAGGGCATGCTCAGCATCCACAAAAGCACAGGTGCCGCCGATTTTTTGCATCTCTGCGATGACCTGCAGTGTGAGTGTGGTTTTGCCCGATGACTCTGGGCCATAGATTTCGACAATCCGGCCGCGGGGTAAGCCGCCCACGCCGAGTGCGAGATCCAGGCCCAGGGAGCCGGTTGAGACGACTTGAATATCCGGGGCGACATCGTTTTCGCCCATGCGCATGATCGAGCCCTTACCGAACTGTTTTTCGATTTGGGACAGGGCGGCCTGCAGCGCCTTGGCTTTTTCGGCACGGTTTTTGGGGTCTTGTTTATCTTGCATGGCGGCGCATCCTTTGAAAAATTGGGGTGAGAAGCTGGCTGGGCGATGGAGAAATATTACTGTATATAAAAACAGGTTACAAGGGGTAGGGCCATTCTAAAAAGCGGTGGCCCAGACTGCCATCGGCAAAAAGACTTAGGCCCCTGGGGCCCTGGCGCGACAGAGCTCTCCGAAAAGCCCGGCCATCGCCCAGGCCGCAGCCTGCCGCTGAATTTCCGCCCGATCGCCCGAGAAAAACCGCTGCTCCGCCCGAATACCCTGCGGGCCGGCCCAGGCAAAGCAGACGGTGCCCACAGGCTTGGCAGGCTGGCCGCCCTGGGGGCCGGCAACGCCTGTAATCGAAAACGCAAACAGGCCCTCCGGGATGTGCTTCACCGGGTCCGACAGCATCCTCCGATGCTGGCTGCGAACGCCCTTGGCCATTTCAGTAGCGGTCTGCAGACTGACGGCACCCGGCCGCTGAAGGGTCTCGGACTGAACACCCAGGAGCCCATGCTTGACGATATTGGCGTAGCTGATGACTCCACCATCAAACCATCGGCTTGATCCCGCAATCGCAGTGATCCAGTGGCTAGCCAGCCCGCCCGTGCAAGACTCGGCCACCATTAATCGGCCGCGGTGCCGCAGAAGGCCAAGGCCAATCGCCATTCCCAACACCAGGGCGAGATTATTCGAAATCTGGCCCACTTCGTTTTGCTTTAATGCCACCATGCCTCCAGCAGATGGGTAAGCCGCAGCAGCACAGCACAACAGAGCAGGGTATAGGCAGCTGCGACAAGATCATCCAGCATCACCCCCCAGCCGTCTCGGCTTAAGCGATCGATGGTGCGAATCGGGGGTGGCTTGACGATGTCAAAAAAACGAAACAGCACAAATCCCACCGCCTCAATCAGCCACTCCGGCACATGGCCCATGGCATGAATGCCAGCAGGATCGCTGGCCTTGGGCAGAATCCAGAGCACAAGCCAGAACGCCACAATCTCATCCCAGACCATGGATCCATCATCGGCCTTGCCGAGGGCACGGCCGGTCACTGTGCAGGCGACTGCGCCCACTACCACACCCGATGCAATCAATACCGCCCAAGAGAAGTCCGTCATGACTGGGTCGATCATCAAAAATACAACCCAGGCCCAGAGTGTTGCGATCGTGCCCGGAGCGACAGGAAAAAATCCGCAGCCAAATCCAAACGAGATCAGGTGTGCAGGATGCGACAGCAGGCCGACGCGCTGCACAGGCTGCGCAGAAGATGCGGGAGTCATTCCGCGGCGATCAGAAGTGTCGGAATCCGCCACGCGTAATCATGTCCTGCAGAGATTCTGGGGGCTGCGCTTCCGCGGCATCTCGCCAGCGCACGCCGGGCGTATCGCTGAATTCCACGCTACCGATTCGCGTCAACGCAAGGCCCAGCTGCGGGCCCAACGCCTCAATTCGGGCTCGCTCACGAGGGGCCGCAGCAAAGAGCAATTCGTATTCATCGCCACCTGTGATCGCAAGGCCTGCAGCCTGTGACGGTGTCAGCCTGCCCGCCAGCGCGGCCTGCCTGATCAAAGGCCCAAGCGGCAGCTCCTGCCAGTTCACGTTCGCCTGCAGGCACTGTGGCTGCGCAGCACGGCGCTGGGCTGCATTCAGTAAATGCATGAGTTCAGACTGCAGTCCATCCGAGATATCAATGGCTGCCGACGCAAGGCCCACCAGCCCGAGCCCCAGAACGAGACGCGGCTGCGGAGCATTCAATTTCGAATCATCGATTCCCTGATTGAGTGCGAAGGCCGCATCGCCCAGATGGCCGGAGACCCATAGGTCATCGCCCGGCTGCAGACCATCGCGACGCAGCGCCGTGCCCACCCGAACAACACCTAAGACGGTGACCGAAAACACTTCGGAAGCCTGCGCGCCCACGGCAGTCGTATCGCCACCCACCAGCGGACACTGCGACTCGCGGGCCAAAGAAAGCATCCCATCTAAAAAAGATTCAATCCACGGCCTGCGAATTTCGCGCAGGCCTGCTGACAAGGTAAACGCCAGAGGCCGGGCGCCCATCGCCGCAAGATCCGAGAGGTTCACCGCCAAGACCTTATGGCCCAAAGACCGTGGATCGCAGTCGGCAAGATAGTGTCGGCCCTCGATCAGCATATCGCTGGCCACCGCCAGCTGCTCCTGGGGGCCGAGCGGCGGAATCAGTGCCGCATCATCACCGATGCCCAGCGCAAGCGGATGCCGATAAAAGGGCTGGCCTTCTGCCGCTGGGCCTTGCAACAGTTGTGCGATGAATTCGAATTCACCCAGATTAGCCATGGGGTCGCACAACCGCCGCCAGCTTATCGAGCACACCGTTGATGTACTTATGCCCATCGGTACCGCCAAACGATTTGCCCAGCTCAATGGCCTCGTTGATGACAACACGAAACGGCACTTCCGGTGCATGCAAGAACTCGTAGGTTGCCAAGAGCAAGATGGCATGTTCCACCGGAGAGAGCTCTGCCAAGGGTCGATCACACTGTGATGAAAACGTTTCACGCAAGGCAGCGCTCTCGCGAATGGCCCCATGCAACAAGCGATCAAAATATTCCTGATCGCATCGGTCAAATGCCTGCTGCTCGCGCAAAAAAGCATCGATCGCTCCGGCATCTTCGCCGGAGACCAGCCACTGATAGAGGCCCTGAACCGTCAGACTGCGCGAGGCCCTGCGGGCACCCCGAGCAGTTGAATCGGGCCGGCTAGTCGTCATCGCCGCTGAGTTGATCGTCAATCGCAAACAAGAGATTGGCCATCTCAACAGCTGCCTGCGCGCAGTCGCGGCCTTTTTCATTGGCCCGGGCCATGGCCTGCGCATCGTCCTCGGTGGTCAGAATCCCATTGGCAATCGGGATATGAAACTCAAGCGCGACTCGCGCAATGCCCGCGGCCGATTCATTGGAGACAACCTCGAAATGATAGGTCTCACCACGAATCACCGCACCCAAGGCAATCAAGGCATCGAATCGGCCAGTCTCCGCAAGCTGCGATAAGGTCAATGGAATCTCAAGCGCACCTGGCACCGTAGCAAGAAATGTATCGTTTGAATCCACGCCCAGCCGGGCCAGCTCCTGAAGGCACGATGCCCGTAAGGCCTGGCCCACGGCTTCATTAAACCTTGCCTGCACGATTGCGATTCGAAGACCTTCACCATCGAGGTCCACCTTGATTTCATTCATGGGCTTCTCCGCCAAGATAACCGGTCACTTCCAAACCAAAACCCATCATGCTCGGCATTTTTCTCGGCTGCGACAACACCCGCATTTTTCCGACGCCGATATCCCGCAAAATCGCCGCACCCAATCCGTAGTTACGCAGCTGGGCACTCTGGCCTGCAGCCACCGACTTCAACGGGCCGGCGGCAGGCGAACCCGATGCCATGGCTTTTTCCAGCAAGGCCTCGGCAGAGATCGCGCAATTCAACAATACAACCACGCCTTCGCCATGGCGCTGTATAGCCTGCAAGGCCTGCGCCAGGGTCCAGCTGTGCGAGGTGGGGCCGGTATCCAGCGCATCCATCACCGTGAACGGCTCATGGACCCGAACCAGACATTCACGATCATGCACTGGCGTGCCCAGCACGAGGGCCAGATGGGGCTGACGGGCCGCGCGGTCCTGATAGACCACCAAACGAAACGGCCCGTGGGCCGTTTGAATCTCACGCTCGGACAGCCGCGAGACCAGACTCTCGTGGGCACTGCGATATTTGATGAGATCGGCAATCGTGCCGATTTTTAATCCATGGGTCTTGGCATATGCAACCAGGTCCGGAAGCCGCGCCATTTCGCCATCGTCTTTCAAAATTTCGCAAATCACCGCAGCAGGCTCAAACCCTGCCAAGGCCGCCAGATCACAGCCGGCCTCGGTATGGCCCGCCCGTGCCAAGACGCCGCCTGATTGGGCCATTAAGGGAAAAATATGGCCAGGCTGCACAAGATCCTGCGGCCGGGCGTCTGCGGCCACCGCCGCTGCAATCGTGGTCGCGCGATCGGCTGCGCTGATGCCGGTGGTCACGCCACTTGCAGCCTCAATCGAGACCGTGAATGCTGTGCCATGCGAAGAGCGATTCTCGTTGACCATCAGCGGCAGATTGAGCTGACGGCAGCGGGCCTCGGTCAATGTCAGGCAAATCAGTCCCCGGCCATGCTTGGCCATGAAGTTAATCGCATCCGCCGATACGCAGGCGGCTGCCATGACCAGATCACCTTCATTCTCACGATCTTCATCATCGACGAGCACGACCATGCGGCCCGCACGCAATTCGGCGATGAGCACATCGGCATCGGAGAGTTCTCGGGCGGGGGTCATCGTGGGGCCTGCTGCATACGATGAAGGATACGCTCAACCTGTTTAGCAATTTGATCAACTTCGATGTTTATTCGATCGCCGGGCTGCCGAAGATGTAGCACCGTGAACTGCCAGGTGTGGGGAATAATGTTGATGCTGATTTGGCAGCTGTCGGGGTAATCGGCAACAGTGTTAATGGTGAGGCTCACGCCATCGCAAGCAATTGAGCCCTTCTCACTGACATAAGCTGCCATGCCAAGCGGCAATTGCACATCGAGTCGATGCGACTCCCCCTGGGGTGTGATTGCTTTGACGGTGCCGGTGCCATCAATATGGCCACTGACCCAATGTCCGCCAAACCGATCATCGGCACGCATGGCTTTTTCAAGATTCACCGGACCGGGATGATCCAGGCCTGCCGTTCGATTTAGGCTCTCGCGCGAGATATCCACCTGCACGATCTTGCCCTCGCGGGATACAACGGTCATGCAGGCTCCGTTCATTGCAATCGAATCGCCGATCTGAATATCGTCAGCAGCCAAGCTGCCCACATCCACCGCAATGCGCAGGCCGGGTGGATTGCCTGCCCAGCCCGTGACGGCGGGCTGGACTGAAACAATGTGGCCGACTGCCTGAACAATTCCAGTAAACATGGCGGCAGTCTAGCCCTGTGGTCCGCTTTTCACCAGGCGCAGACGCAGCGCATCGCCGATGACGAGATGCTCTTTCCAACGCCAGCGTGGGGCCTGCTCAGGATCAGTCCACGGGCCTACACCGGAGGCCAACGGCATGCCCTCGCCGAGCAACGTGGGTCCAACATAAAGCAGCCACTCATCAATGAGTCCAAGCTGCATCATCGCGCCATTGAGATGGGCGCCTGCTTCCAGATGGATCTCATTGCAGTCACGTGCCGCTAAGGCCAGCATGAGCGCATGAAGGTCAAGTTTTCCAGAATCTGGCGCTGCGGGCAGCGTGATGATCTCGAGGCCACGATCACGCAGGGCCTGTGCTTTTTCCCGATAAACGGGAAGGGCCTGGT
Source organism: Betaproteobacteria bacterium (assembly GCA_018970545.1). GTDB lineage: Bacteria > Pseudomonadota > Gammaproteobacteria > Burkholderiales > Burkholderiaceae_A > Lacustribacter. The sequence continues at coordinate 18,380 of JAGWWC010000035.1, forward strand.
CGACGCAGACTGCAATCAAGGCCTGGCCGCTGTGAAGAATTCGGGCCTGCGGATCAATCTCAAATCGCGTATCCACAACAACACGCAGGGGCTGGCGGACGGTCTCAATCGCGCGGACGGTCATCTGGGGATCGTCCTTGCGCACGGTGCCAATACCAGTGACCACAGCACAGGCCCGCGCGCGCCACACGTGGCCATCGTCGCGTGCTGCGGCAGACGTAATCCACTGGCTCTCCCCACTGGGCAAGGCCGTTCGGCCATCTAAGGACATGGCGACTTTGGCGCGGACCCAGGGCCGGCCGATGGTCATGCGCTGAATAAACCCCGGGTTTAATTCCGCGGCCTCCTCAGCCAGCAATCCGCAACGCACATCAATTCCTGCATCACGCAGCATCTGCATGCCGCGGCCAGACACACGCGGATTCGGATCTTGCATGGCGACAATGACACG